>JAWWBD010000033.1:0-20116 GCA_033721115.1 Woeseiaceae bacterium
AGATCGACGCGCAGCTCCGGCAGATCGAGCCGGCCATCGAGCCTGAGTTCGTCGATCGTCTGCAGGCGCGCGGCCGGGCGCGGGGTCGCCGCGGCCGGGGCAGCGGATTCAGGCGCCACGACGGGAGCCGGCTCGTCCGCGGCGGGCCCGGTCGTCGCCGGCGCGGCAGCGGGCCGTCTGGCGCGCGCCGCGCGCGCGCGAGCCCCCCGGGCCGGGGAAGCCGCGGCCGCGGCGGGGGGCGCGGGCGCGCCGGGCGGGGGCGGGGCCGCCCCCGCGGCCGCGGGATACCCGGGGCGGGGGGTTCGCGCGCGGGGGGCGCGCGCCAGACTGCCCGCTGCCGCGCCGGCGACGACCGGGCCCGCCGCGGACGAGCCGGCCCCCGTCGTGGCGCCTGAATCCGCTGCCCCGGCCGCGGCGACCCCGCGCCCGGCCGCGCGCCTGCAGACGATCGACGAACTCAGGCTCGATGGCCGGCTCGATCTGCCGGAGCTGCGCGTCGATCTGCACGTTTACAGCGAGCAACCCGGCGACCGCTTCGTCTTCATCAACATGAACAAGTACCGCGAGAACGCGCGGCTGAAGGAAGGTCCGGTCGTCCGCGAGATCCGGCCCGACGGCATCGCGCTCGAGCACGACGGCCGGGACTTCCTGCTGCCCCGCGAATAAGCGCCGCCCGGACCCCGTACCGTTGACCGTTCCCAAGGCCGACACCCTCGACGGCGCCGCCTTTGCGCGGGCCATGCGCTCGGGCATCCACCGGGTCATCAGCGACCAGGACGACCTGAACCGGATCAACGTGTTCCCGGTGGCAGACGGCGAGACCGGCACCAACCTGAGCCTGTCGCTGGGCGCCTTGCTGCCGCTCCTGGACCAGCCGGACACGCAGCGCCTGGGCCCGCTGCTCGTGCTGATCGCGGACGGGTTACTCGACAGCGCGCGGGGCAATTCGGGCGCGATCATGGCGCAGTTCTTCCAGGGCCTGGGTGACGCCGCGGGCGAGCAGGACCATTTCACGCCACAAACCTTCGGGGCCGCCGTTGCGCTCGGCAGCGACTACGCCCGTGACGCCCTCTCGGAACCGCGCGAGGGCACGATCCTGTCAGTCATCGGGGCGTTCGCCGACGCGCTGCAGAAGGGCGCCGACGGCAGCTTTCCGGCACTGTTCGACGCGGCCCTCCCGGCCGTCGAAACGGCGCTCGGGAACACGACCGGCCAGCTCGAAGCATTGCGCAAGGCCGGCGTCGTCGATGCCGGCGCCAAGGGCTTCGTCGACTGGCTGCGCGGCGTCCACGAGTACGTGACGGCCGGCCGCATCGCGCCCCGGCCCGACCTTTCGACGCTCAACGATGGCGACGCCATCCACGCCACCGTCGGTGAGGCTGACGGCTACGCGTATCGCTACTGCACGGAATGCATCGTGTCCGGCACCGACATCGACCGGCGCAAGCTCCGCGAGGCCCTCGCGGCGCTGGGCGATTCGCTCGTCCTCGCCGGAACCAAGCGCAAAGCGAAAATCCATATTCACGTCAATGAACCCGAGGCCGTATTCGACGTCGGGCGCCGGTACGGCTCGGTCAGCGCCGAGAAAGCCGACGACCTCCGCCGTCAGGCGCATGCCAGTCATGCCAGCGGCCGTCACTTCGCGGTCATCACGGACTCGGCCGCGGACATCGCCGACGGCGACATGGAACGGCTCGACATCCACATGGTGCCGTGCCGTATCCAGTTCGGAAACCGCGGTTACCTCGACAAGGTGAGTATCACGAGTCGCGAATTCTATGCCGAACTCGAATCGAACCCGGTACACCCGACGACGTCGCAACCCGCGCCGGGTGAATTCAGACGCCAGTTCCAGTTCCTCGCAAGCCACTTCCGCGACGTTTTGTCGATCAACCTGAGCGGTGCTGCCAGCGGCACGCTGGAGGGAGCGCGCTCGGCTGCGGCCCGGCTCGATGCACCCGGCCGCGTGCACATCGTCAATTCGCTCAACGCGTCACTCGGCCAGGGACTGCTCGTCGTCTTTGCGGCCGAGTGTGCTGCTGCCGGTATGCGCATCGACCGCACGATCGAGCGCGTCGAAGCCCTGGTCCCCGAGACCCGGACCTTCGGCCTGCTTAAGGACCTCAGCTACGCGGTACGGGGTGGCCGGATCCCGCGCTGGGCGGGCCTCCTTACGGACCTGCTGCGCCTGACACCGGTAATTCGCACGACGCCCGACGGCCGCGTCACGCCGAGCGGTTTTTTCTTCGGCAGGCAGAACCGCATCCGGCGCTTCGTCCGGCACCTGGTCCGGCGGGTCGACACCGACCGGCCGGTAACCCTGGGCATCGGCCACGCAGCCTGCCCGGACGACGCTCTGGAACTCGAGCGACAGCTGCGCGAGCAACTCCCGAACGTCCGGCGGCTCACGCAGGCGGAACTGGGCACCGCGCTCGGCGTGCACGGCGGTCCCGGGACACTGATTGTCGCGATCCAGCCCTACTCGGAACCGGATCCGGCGGGAGATGCGACGACAGACGACTAGCGTGCGTCTCCCGCAGGACGGATCAGCTCTTCGCCCTCGTTGCGCGCGTTGTTGACGCGCCGGTCCACGGGCCAGGCCCTGAGCGGCGGCATGTGGCCGATCGCATAGTCGAGCGCATCGTCGCCGCCAGCCAGCCAGCGGTCCGCGCTGCCGGGATCGAGGATGACCGGCATGCGGTCGTGCAGTTCCGCCATGAAGTCATTCGCGGCAGTCGTGATCAGGGTCGCGCTTTCGATGTCCTCGCCGGTTTCCTTCGAGGTCCAGCGTTCCCAGAGACCGGCGAATGCGAATGGCGCGCCGTCCTTGCGCGAGATCAGCCAGGGCGTCTTGCCCTGCCGCTCCTTTTTCCACTCGTAGAATCCGTCGGCCGGGACGAGGCAGCGACGCCGCCGGTACGCCGCCCGGAAGGCGGGCTTCTCGGCGACGGTTTCGGCGCGCGCGTTGATCATGCGATTGCCGATCGACGGGTCTTTTGCCCAGAACGGGACGAGGCCCCAGCGCAGCGCGACGAGTTCGCGACCGTCCTCGTGCGGCCGGATCGCCGCGATGTCCTGGGTCGGTGCGATGTTGTAGCGCGGCCGCACGTCCAGACTGCCGCTCGCGTCGAACAGCCGCGCCGTCGCCTCCGCCGGTGAATAGAATGCAAAACGACCGCACATGGCCCGGTCCCGGCCCTATTCCCGGATCCCGACGCCGCGCCGCATTAGGTGCAGGCAGGTGCCGAACAGGAGGACGATGAAGACGGCCAGGATCAGGTACGCCCGCCCGATGCCGATGTCGGATGTGCCGAGGATCCCGTACCGGAAGGCATTGACCATGTAGAGAATCGGGTTGGCCAGCGAGACCGACTGCCAGAACTCCGGCAACAGCGAGATCGAGTAGAACACGCCGCCCAGGTAGGTGAGCGGCGTCAGCACGAAGGTCGGGATGATCGAGATGTCGTCGAACTTTTTCGCATAGACCGCGTTGATGAACCCGGCGAGCGAGAAGACGATGGACGACAAGAGCACGATCGAAACCGTGACGAGCGGATACCGTACATCGAGGTCGGTGAAGAAGAGGGCGATGACCGTGACCAGCATACCGACGAGCAACCCCCGCAGTACACCGCCAGCGACGTGGCCCAGTATGATCGTCGCATTGGCCATCGGCGCCACGAGCATCTCCTCGACGTGGCGGCCGAACTTCGCACCGAAGAACGACGAGACGACGTTGCCGTAGGAATTCGTGATCACCGACATCATGATGAGTCCCGGCGCGATGTACTGCATATAGTCGAAGCCGTCCATCGTGCCAATGCGCCGCCCGATCAGGTTGCCGAAGATGATGAAGTAAAGCGTCATCGTGATCGCGGGCGGCACGATGGTCTGCACCCAGATCCTCAGGACCCTGATGATCTCCTTGCGCACGATGGTCTTCATCGCGACGACATTGAGTGCGACGTTCATTCGGCGACTTCCTCGACCGCCTGCCTGCTCTCGACCAGCCGCATGAACAGTTCCTCGAGCCGGTTCGCCTTGTTGCGCAGGCTCACGACCTCGATGTTGCGCTCTGCGAGCTGAGCAAACAGTTCGTTCAGGCTGCGCCCGGCATTCTTGTCGACCTCGAGCTCGGTCTCGTCCCGGAGGCTTGCCTCGAAACCGTCAAGAGCCGGCGCCTCCCGGAGCGGTTCGGCCAGGCTCAGCACGAAGACCTCCCGCTGCAGCTTGCGCAGTATCGTGCTCATGCGCGCATCCTCGATGATGCGTCCCTCGTCGATAATCGCGACGTGCCGGCAAAGATACTCGGCCTCCTCGAGATAATGGGTCGTCAGAATGATCGTCGTGCCCTCGGCGTTGATCCGCTGCAGGAACTGCCACATCGAGCGCCGGATCTCGATATCGACGCCGGCCGTCGGCTCGTCGAGGATGAGCAGTTTCGGTTCGTGGACCAATGCGCGTGCAATCATGAGCCGCCGTTTCATGCCACCCGAAAGGCTCCGGGCCTGGTCCTTGCGGCGGTCCCAGAGCCTGAGCTCGGTGAGGTAGCGCTCGGCCCGCTCCTCGGCCAGCCGCCGGCCGAGCCCGTAATAGCCTGCCTGGTGCAGCACCACGTTCTCGACGGTCTCCCAGAGATTGAGATTCACCTCCTGCGGAACGAGACCGATACAGGCCTTGGCGGCCTCGAGGTCCGTGTCGATGTCGTGGCCGAAAATCCGTACCTTGCCGCTGGTCTTGTTGACCAGTGACGTGATGATTCCGATCGCCGTCGTTTTCCCGGCACCGTTCGGGCCGAGCAGCGCGTAGAAATCGCCGGCCTCGACCGAGAAGTTGATTCCCTTCAGGGCTTCGTTGCCGTTCGCGTAGACCTTGCGAAGATCGGAGATCGTGAGCGCATCCATGAGGCGGCGTATTGTACCCACGCGCGCCGCCGGGCGTCAGTCAGGCCGGCGGCGCCGGGATCAGCGGCTCCGTCGCGTCGGCGCCGGGGCCAGGTGGCAGGCCGCAGCGGCGAGGCGGGCCGGGGCGTCGCTCGCCTGTCGGGCCAGGACCTGGTGCAGTGCCGCAAGCTGCGCGGCGCGGCGCAGGTCCGGATCGCCGGCCACACCGGCCGTCAGCAGTCGCTGCCAGAACGCCCCGTCGTCGCCCAGCCGCGGAACGAGCAGTCCGGGTCGCATCGAGCAGCGGTCGATGAGCTCGATCAACGGGCAGGTGAGCAGCCCCTCGCACCACTCGATCGGTGCCCCGGCGACGAGGCGCGCCGTGTGCAGGTCCCGCCGGCACAGCTGCCAGAGGAATGCGATGGCCGCGATCCCGACGGCAGTGGCGTCAGCCCCCGCTTCGCGCACTTCGAAGAGGTCCGCGCTGTGCTCCGCACCGAGCACGGCCGACCAGAATCCGGCGTCGTGCTCGCGCAGGGACACGAGCAGGAAGGGAACGCCGGCCAGCCGCAGCAGTGCGGCATCGCCCAGCTCGCGAATTCCGGCAACCGGGCCGTCCGCGCCGCCGGCCGGCTGCCGGCGGCAATGCCGCAGGTAACGCAGGTTGATGGCCGCGACGTCCCGGAGATCGCTGCCGGAGGGTCCCGGAAACATGCTGTGCTGTCCGTCGTGCGCCATTTCTGGAGGCCGCTCTCAGTTACTATTTGTATTCTTTTTGGACCATTGGTGGATAATATAGGACACTTTACTACTGTATATGGTCTTTTTCTATCATAAGAGGCAAAAAATGCGACTGACCGACGATCGCTATGCCGCCGAACGCAGCCAGTTCGAACTGGCGCTCCGGATGATCCGCCACGAGGCGCGCACGCGGACGATCAAGTCCTGCACGGGCCTGTCCGACGACCGGATCCGCAAGCTCTACACCACCTACTTTCGCAACGCGGGAATTGCCGGGATCCGCCGGCGCCGCGGCAAGTCGCCGCGGCAGGTGACCCGGTTCGTGAAGTCCCCGCGGCACCAGCTCCAGGCCACGACCCTGGTGATGCTGTTCGTCGTCGGCGGCCTGCTGCGCCTCGATGCCCGCGGCCGCGTGGCGCCTCGCTGGCCGCGGCCGGACGTCGAATTCGGGCACCGGCTCTGCCGCGCATTCGAGACCTATCTCGTCCTGCACGGCACCGCGCGGCTCACCTTCGAATGGGCCTGGAACCTGCTGCTCGCGATCGGCCACAACGACGAACTCTACCTGGCCCGGTGCGCGGGCTGCCGTACGCATTACGTACAGGATGCCTACGCGCTCGACGACCGCACCTGCCCGGCCTGCACGGTCGAAGCCGAAATGTCGGCCTGACCCGCGCCGTCCCAAGTACAATCGGCTGCCGCGGCGGTCCTGCCTGCCCGCCTTTGTGGCCGCCAGGGAGGATCGGAGGGGTGAGATGCAGAATCAGAACGTCTTCGCGGGTGCATTCGTCGATCGCAGCGGCGAATTGCGCAAGGACCCGGAGTGGCTGGCCGGCGCGGTCGCCGGGTCGGACGCGCGCTTCGTGCCGGTCTGGGGCGACCTGTGCCTCGTCGACGCCGCCGAGCGCGGCACCGTGTTGCTGACCCGCGACGAGCTCGGGTCGCCGGGCGACGACCCCGACATGATCTTCCTGGGGCTGTTCCGGGACCACCCGGTATTCGCGGTCGCGCTCGAACCCGGCGGCGATGCGCCCTTCACCGATCGCGGGACGTTCCGCGACCTGCGCTACCTCGGCACGACGCTGCCGCCCGACGAAGCCAACCTCGTCGCCCATGCGCGGGCGCTCGTGCTCTGGCATGCCACCCAGGTCTACTGCGGCCGCTGCGGTTCACCGGCAAGACCGGATGCGGGCGGCAATGCGCGACTCTGCACGAACGAGGGCTGCCGGCAGGTGATCTTCCCCCGCGTCGATCCGGCCATCATCGTGCTCGTGGCCGCCGGCGAACGTTGCCTGCTCGGCCGCCAGCCGACCTGGCCCGCGGGGCGTTACTCGACGATCGCGGGCTTTGTCGAACCCGGCGAGAGCCTCGAGGACGCCGTACGCCGGGAGGTCTACGAGGAGACGAACGTGCGGGTCGGACGGGTCGACTACCACAGCTCGCAGCCGTGGCCGTTCCCGTCCTCGCTGATGCTCGGCTTCGTCGCGGAAGCCGAGTCCACCGCGATCGTCCTGAACGACGGCGAACTCGAAGACGCGCGCTGGTTTACGCGCGAGGAGCTGACCGGCGACGGCCTGCCGAAACTGCCGTTCTCGATCTCGATCTCGCGACGCCTGGTCGACCACTGGATTGCGCTTGGAGACGCCTAGCGTGTGCCTCGTCGTCTTCGCCCTCGGCCAGGATCCGTCGACGCCGCTCATCGTCGCCGGCAACCGCGACGAGTTCCACGCCCGCCCCGCGGCCGCCGCCGGCTGGTGGGACGAACCGCCCGGCATCCTCGGCGGCCGCGACCTCGAAGCGGGCGGCACCTGGCTCGCGCTGCACCGGCGGGGACGGTTCGCGACCGTCACGAACTATCGCGACGCCGCGCCCGCAGAGCCCGGTCGCCCGTCGCGCGGTCTGCTCGTGACGGGATTCCTCGAAAGCATGCTCGATCCGCTCGCCTACCTTGAGACGATCGACGGAACCGCCTATGCGGGCTTCAACCTGTTCGTCTCGGACGGGCGGCGGCTTGCCTATTGCTCGAATCGCGGTGCGCGTGCGACCGAACTCGAACCCGGCTTCTATGCGATCGGCAATGCCGACCTCGACGCGCCCCTGTCGAAGGTGAAACGGAGCAGGGACCGGCTGCGCGCGCTGGTCGCGGCGGGGAAGACCGACGACGAATCGTTGTTCGCGCTGCTCGCCGACCGCGAGCCCGGACCGGCCGCCGAAGCCGAAGCCGACGCCGACCGGCTGCCGTTGCCGGCGGCCCGCGCGATCACGGCACCGTTCATCGTCCTGCCCGACTACGGGACGCGCTGCTCGACTGTGGTCCGCGCGCACGCCGACGGCAACTGGTCGCTGGCGGAACGGCGCTTTGCGCCGGACGGCAGCCGTTCCGGCGACGTCGCCTACTCGGTACGCCCGCCGTAGACCTGCCTGAGCCACGCGCCGATGTGGCCGACTTCTTCCGGGCACACGCCGTGCGCCATCGGGTACTCGTGCCAGTCCACGGTAAAGCCTGCCGCTTCAACCGCCGCGCGTGACGCCTCCCCGAGCGCGATCGGCACGACCGGGTCGAAACGCCCGTGCGCCATGAACACCGGCAGATCGGCGCTGCGCGGTGCGTCGGCCGCGAGCGCGTCCGGCATCGGCAGCCAGGTCGACAGCGCAACGAGTCCTGCGAGACGCGTACGATGCGTAAGCGCCGTGGTGAGCGCGATCGCGCCGCCCTGCGAAAACCCGGCCACGACGATGCGGTCGCTGTCGATCCCGCGCTCACGCTCGCGCTCGATCAGCGCCTCGACGAGCGCCTTACTCGCGACAATGCCATCCCGGTCGACGGGTCCGCCCCGGTCGAGACTGACGATGTCGTACCAGGCGCGCATCGGCATCCCGCCATTCAGCGTCACGGGCCGCACCGGCGCATGCGGGAATACGAAGCGGAGCGACAGGTCGGGGTCGAGCCGGAGTTCGGGCACGATCGGCTCGAAGTCGTGGCCGTCGGCCCCCAGCCCGTGCAGCCAGATGACGGCACCGGCCGGATTCCCGCTGCCGGTGCAGAGTTCGACGGTGTCGGCCATGTCGGCTGGTCCTCGGTTCCGGTGAAGCCGCGCAGTGTACCGCCTGGCAGCGGGAAATGGCGGTTGACATGCTATGCGCATGATGTTAATTGTATGCGCATATTTATGCGATGCCCACGATGCCGAACGCTGTCCACGAACAGGCGCTGCGCCGCGACACGATCCGCGAACTCCTCGCGCGGAGGCCCGCGAGCACCCAGCGCTCGCTGGTCGAAGCGCTGAACGACCGCGGTTTCGTCGCGACCCAGTCGAGCGTCAGCCGCGACCTGAAGCAGCTCGGCGCCGTCAAGACCGCGCGCGGCTACGAGTTGCCGCAGCCCGCGGCCGACGCCGCGGCGGAACTCGCCGGGGTCGGCAGTTTCATACGCGACGTCCTCCCCGCCGGCCCGAACCTGCTCGTGATCAAGACGGCCATCGGTGCCGCCCAGCGCGTGGCACTCGCGCTCGACAGGAGCGGCTGGCCCGAGATGGTCGGCAACATCGGCGGCGATGATACCGTGTTCGTCGCCACCGCGACGGGCGCTTCGCAAAAAATCCTCAAAGCCCGCATCGAGCGCGCGTGCGACTGAATCCAACCTGCCGGAGCCCGACATTGAGCCAAGACGCCTCACCGATCATCCTTGCCTTCTCCGGCGGCCTCGACACGTCGTTTTGCGTCCCGTGGCTGAAGGAAAACACGGGCCGCGACGTCATCACGGCGACTGTCGACACCGGCGGCATCGACGCGGCGGCTGCCGGAGCGCTCGAGCAGCGCGCGCTGGCTCTCGGCGCCGTCGAACACGTTCTCATCGACTGCAAGCAGGATTTCTTCAATTCGGTGATCCGCTTCCTGATCGCCGGCAACGTACTGCGCGGGCAGGCCTATCCGCTCTGCGTCGGCGCCGAGCGCGGTCTGCAGGCGGCGCGGCTCGCGAAGCTCGCGACCGAGCGCGGCGCGACCACGGTGGCGCACGGCTGCACCGCCGCCGGCAACGACCAGGTGCGATTCGAGGTCGCGCTCAGGACGCTGGCACCGGGACTCGAGGTGCTCGCGCCGGTGCGCGACAACAGCTGGGTCCGCGAGGAGCAGCTGGCCTATCTCGAGCAACACGACCTCCCGCTGCCCGCACAGGGTTCCGCGTACTCGATCAACCGCGGGCTCTGGGGCATCACGATCGGCGGCCGCGAAACGCTGACCTCCGAGAACAGCATCCCCGAATCGGCGTGGGTCCTGTCGCCGACAGCGTTCAGCGACCCGGCCGAACCGACCACGCACAGTTTGCGGTTCGAAGCCGGCATCCCGGTCGCGCTCGACGACGTCGCGCTCGGCCCGGTCGAACTCATCGAGACGCTCGAACAGCTGGCCGGCACCTACGGCATCGGCCGGGGCATCCACCTGGGCGATACCGTCCTCGGCACCAAGGGACGGGTCGCGTTCGAGGCGCCGGCGGCGATCACGCTGATCACGGCGCATCGCGAGCTCGAGAAGCTCGTACTTTCCGCACAGCAGCTCCGGGTCAAGGACGCGCTCGCGGCCACCTATGGCGATCTCGTCCACGAGGGCCGGCAGCTCGACCTCGTCGCGGCGGACATCGAGGCGTTCCTCGCGTCCTCGCAACGCCGCGTCTCGGGCACGGTGCGATTCCGCCTGGCGCCAGGGAGCCTGTTCGTCGAGGGCGTGACGTCGCCGCACTCGCTCCTGGCCGCCACCCGGGGCGTCTACGGCGAATCAGCGGGCGAATGGACGGCAGCTGACGCGCTCGGCCATGCCCGCATCCTGTCGCTGCCGGGCTCGCTGCAGACCCGGGCCGCGGGGGGCGGCGCGTGAAGAGCATCGTCGTCGACAAGATCGCGTCGGTCGCGCAGCACAGCGAACTCGGTCACGAGGTCCGCGTCGCGGACGACATCCCCTGCGAGGAGGGCGTACTCGTCGCGGTGCGCGTGCTCAACAACAAGAACCGTTACAACCAGCTCGAGCTGACGTCGGGCCGGATGGCGACCGTCAACCAGGGCGACATCGTGATCGGTGCGCTGGGTCACCGGAAGGCGCTGCGGGGCTACTCCGGACACCTTCCGGAAGCACTCGTGCCGGGAGATCGCGTTCAGCTCCTCAACATCGGCGGCGTGCTCGGCATCTGCGATTCCGCGAATCCCGACGTCGGCCCGCCCTTCGATTGCGAGGTGCTGGGCGCCGTACTGCACTTTCCCTACCTCGGCGAGCGCATCGGTGTCCCGGCCCGTGCGGGCAGAGAAGGCCTCGAGGCCGAGCCGCGGCTCGACACGCTGGGCGTGCCGGTCGTCGCGCTCGCCGGCACCTGCATGGACTCGGGCAAGACGGCCGCAGCCTGCGCCATCGTCGGCCGCCTGCGCCACCTCGGCATGCACGTCGCTGCCTGCAAGGCGACCGGCGTCGCCTTGCGCCGCGACATCCTGACGATGGCCGACGCGGGTGCAACCGACACGATGATCTTCTCCGACCTCGGCATCGTAACGACGACGGCGGACAACGGGCCGGCGCTGACGCGCACGCTGCTGTCACGGCTCGCCGAGCGCGGACCCGACGTGATCGTGCTCGAACTCGGCGACGGCCTGCTCGGCGCCTACGGCGTCGAGGCGATCCTGGCCGATGACGCGATCCGTTCGGCCCTGACCGTCGTGATCCTCTGTGCCAACGACCCGGTCTCGGCCTGGGGCGGCGCGAGATTCCTGCGCGAGGGCTTCGGCATCGAACCGGCCGTCGTGACGGGCCCGGCCACCGACAACGCCGTCGGCGTCGACCAGATCCGCGAGCGTCTCGACCTGCCGGCGATCAACGCACTGACCAACGGCGTCGCGCTCGGCGACCTGGTCGCGGGCATCGTTGCAGGGAGGGACGCGGCATGAAGAATGGAACGGGCAGCGAGCCGATCGGCGCGGTCGTACTCGGCGCAACGGGCTACGTCGGCGGTGAGTTGTTGCGGCTCCTGACCACGCACCCGGTTTTTGCACTCGAGGCGGCCGTCTCGGAGAGCCGGCAGGGGCAGCCGATCGCGGCCACCTTCCCGAACCTCGCCGGCGCTTACGCTGCCGAGCGCTTCGCGGGCCACGACGACTGGATATCGAACATCGAGCCGGGCAGCCGCGTAGCGCTTTTTTCCGCTGCGCCGCACGGCGCCTCGGCGGCGCTCGTCGCCGCCGCGCTGGAGGCGAGCGGCAAACGGAATCTCGACGTACACGTCGTCGACGCATCGGCCGACTTCCGCTACGCCGCGGCGGCCGACTACGCGGCGATCTACGGCGCGGAGCACGGCGCGCCCGGGCTTCTGGGGGCCTTCAGCTGTGCCGTGCCGGAGCACGCGCCGGACGTCCGCACCCCGCACGTGGGGCATCCCGGCTGTTTCGCGACCGCCGTCCTGCTCGCGACCGTCCCGCTGGTCGCCTCGGGCCTGGCCGAGGACGAGGTGTTCGTGACCGCCACGACCGGCAGCACGGGCTCCGGGCGCAGCCCGCAGCCGGGCACGCATCATCCCGAGCGGCACGGCAATCTCTACGCCTACAAGCCGCTCGCGCACCGCCACGCACCCGAGATCGCCGGTCTGACCGCGGCGGCGACCGGCCGGAGCCCGCGCGTGCATTTCGTGCCCCAGTCCGGGCCTTTCGCGCGCGGCATCTACGCGACGGTGCACGCGCGGGCGCGCGAACCGGTCACCGTCGATCGATTGCGCGAATTCTTCGAGAAGACCTACGCCGCGCACCCGTTCATCGACGTCGTGCCCGGGACGCCGCGGCTCAAGCACGTCGTCACGAGCAACCGCTGCGAGATCGGTATCGCGACAGACGGCGAGGCGATCGCGGTCATGAGCGCGATCGACAACCTGGTCAAGGGTGCTGCGGGCGGGGCCGTGCAATGGATGAACCGCCTCTGGGACCAGCCGGAGACCGCCGGGCTCACCGCCGTCGCCCCGGCCTGGACCTGAACCGTGCTGAACGCTTTCCCGGACCTGCCACCCGACGACCCGCGCGTGCGCGAGGCGGCGACGATGCTGCCCGTTTACGGCCAGCTGCCCTTCGTGCCCGAGCGCGCATCCGGCTGCGACATCATCACCGGTGACGGCCGCCGCATCCTCGACCTCTACGGCGGGCACGCGGTCGCCGCGCTGGGCTACGGTCACCCGCGTCTGACCGACGCCATCCGCACGCAGGCCGAGGACCTGCTGTTCCAGTCGAACGCCGTCGCGCTCGACGTCCGGGCCCGGGCCGCCGAAGCGCTGCTCGACGTGGCGCCCGCCGGACTCGAGCGCGTGTTCTTCGTCAACTCGGGCGCAGAGGCCAACGAGAACGCGCTCAGGATGGCCTGCGTCGCGACGGGCCGCGAGAGGGTGCTGGCCGTCACGCACGGCTTCCACGGCCGCACGGCCGCTGCCGGCGCAGTGACCTGGAACTCGGCGCGCTGGTACGGCTTCCCGGCCAGGCCTTTCGCGGTCGACTTCATACCGCGCGACGACGCCGACGCCGCGCGGGCCATGATCGACGGCTCGGTCGCCGCCGTGATCGTCGAGCCCGTGCAGGGGGTGGCCGGTGCCTACGATCTGTCGGGAGAGTTCCTCGCGACGCTGCGCGCGGTGACGGCGGAGCACGGCGCGCTGCTGATCGCCGACGAGGTGCAGTCCGGCATGGGCCGCTCCGGGCAGTTCTTCGCGGTCCAGGTACACGGGATTGAACCCGACCTCCTGACCAGCGCAAAGGCCCTCGGCGGCGGCGTCGCCTGCGGCGCCGTCCTGTCATCCGCGGCAGTGGCCGGGCACTTCGGCGCAGGCGACCTCGGCACGACCTTTGGCGGCGGGCCGCTCGCCGCAGCCGCGGTCGTCGCGGTCATCGACGCGATTCGT
Source organism: Woeseiaceae bacterium (assembly GCA_033721115.1). GTDB lineage: Bacteria > Pseudomonadota > Gammaproteobacteria > Steroidobacterales > Woeseiaceae > UBA1847. The sequence goes on from JAWWBD010000033.1 coordinate 13,537, forward strand.
GACGAAGCGCTGCTCGAAAACGTGCGCGCGCGCGAAGCCCAGATCCGCGAACAATGCGTCGTCGGCCCGGTGCAGAAGATCCGGGGCATGGGGCTCCTGCTGGGGCTCGTCTGTGACCGCCCCGCCGCCGAAGTCCGCGATGCCCTGCTCGACTACGACGTGCTGACGGGGACGAGTGCCGATCCGGAGGTGCTGAGGATTCTGGCGCCGCTCGTGCTCGAATCGCGCCACGTCGACCACCTCGCGGAAGCGCTCCGCTCGATCGCCCCCGCAACGGAAATCACCAACCAGGGAAGAATCCCATGAAAAACTTCAACGATCTCGCCGACTTTTCCGACGAAGAAATCGCCGCATTGCTCGAGCTGTCGAACCGGCTCGACCGGCATCCCGAGCCGGAAGCCCTGCGCGGCAAGGTGCTCTCGCTCCTGTTTCTGAGCCCGTCGCTGCGCACGCTGGCGTCGTTCCAGGCCGCGATGACGCGGCTCGGCGGCGGCTCCTTCGTCATCTCGCCCGACATGTCGATCCACGGCCTCGAAACCCGGCCCGGCATCGTGATGGACGGCGCCGCGGCGGAACACATCCGCGAGGCGGTGCCGGTGATCGCCGCCTACGGCGATGCGATGGGCATCCGCGCGTTTGCCGAGCGCAGGAACCTCGAGCACGACATGGCGGAGGTCGAGTTCAATTCCCTGACCGAGCTGATCGACAAGCCCTGGATCAACATGGAGTCCGCGATGGGGCATCCGTGCCAGAATCTCGCGGACTGGAAGACGCTCGACGATCTCGGTATCCCGGCCAACGGTGGCAAGTTCGTGCTGAGCTGGGCTTTCCACCCGAAGGCGCTGCCCCTCGCCGTGCCGGCCTCGACGCTGTACACGGCGGCGCGCCGCGGCATGGACGTGACCGTGCTCAGGCCAGAGGGCTTCGAGCTGCCCGAACCGCTGATGCAAAAAGCCGCCGCCGCCGCGGCAGCGGCCGGTGGTTCGGTCGAAGAGACCGACGACCGCCGCGAGGCGATGGAGGGCGCGCACGTGATCTACGCCAAGTCCTGGTCGTCGACCCGGCACTACGGCGACCGGCTGAAGGACGCGGAACTGCGGAACGAGCTCGTCGACTGGTGCGTCGACGAACCCTGGTTCGCGAACGCCCGCGACGACTGCCGCTTCATGCACTGCCTGCCGGTCCGGCGCGGCGTCGTCGTCGCCGAGCGGATTCTCGACGGCCCGCGCAGCGTCGTCATCCCGGAGGCCCGCAACCGGATGCTCGCGCAGATGGCCGTGCTGCACCGGATGCTCGGGAGCGGCTCGTGACCTCGACGCGCGACCGGGCCATCGTCGTCTCGGCGCTGAAGCACGCCGCGCCCTACATACGCCTGTTCAAGGGCAAGGTCTTCGTGCTGAAGGCGGGCGGCGAGATTTTCGCCGACCCCGGGACGACGAGCGCGCTGATGGAGCAGGTCGGCATCCTGCACCAGGTCGGCATCCGCGTCGTCCTGATCCACGGCGGCGGCCCGCAGTCGACCCGGCTCGCGAAGGCGCTGGGCCTCGACACGACTTTCGTCGACGGCCGGCGCGTGACCGACGACGCATCGCTCGACGTCGCGACCATGGTCCTCAACGGCCAGATCAACACGCGCATACTCGCCGCGTGCCGCGACCTCAAGATACCGGCGGTCGGCATCAGCGGTGTCGATGCCGGGCTGATCAGCGCGCACCGGCGGCCGCCCGTCGAGCGCAAGGGTTCCACGCCGGTCGACTACGGTTATGTCGGCGACATCGACGCGGTCGAGGCCGACATTCTCAGGAAACAGCTCGACAATGGCCTCATGCCCGTCGTGAGTCCGCTGTCCTGCGACGAATCCGGCACGTTGCTCAACATCAACGCCGATACCGTCGCCGCCGCGATCGCCGCGGAGCTCGATGCCGAGAAGCTGATCCTGCTGACCGGCGCGCCCGGCATTCTCGAAAACCGGGACGACCCGCAGTCGCTGATCAGCTATATCGATCGCGCAGCCCTCGACAGGCTGCGCGACGAGGGCAAGCTCGCCGACGGCATGCTGCCCAAGGCCGCCGCCATCGACGCGGCGCTGGCCAACGGCGTGAGCCGGGTCCACGTGATTTCCTATCGCGTCCCCGACAGCCTGTTGCTCGAAGTGTTTACGAACGAGGGCACGGGCACGCTGGTCGTCAACGACATCGCGGCGCTGACGCCCGCGGAACAGGGCGGCACGCCGTCATGACGCGGCTCTGGGACAAGGGCCTGCCGCTCGACGAGCGCGTGCTGCGCTACACCGCCGGCGAGGACCACCGGCTCGATGCACGGCTCGTCGACTACGACGTGCGCGGCTCGATTGCGCATGCCGAGATGCTCGCGGCGGCAGGGCTGATCAGCACCGCGGATTTCGAAGCCATCAAAAGCGGGCTCGAGGAACTCGCCGCGGGCTTTGCGGCAGGTGAATGGCAGATCGGTCTCGCCGACGAGGATGCGCACACCGCGCTCGAGTCGCACCTGACCGGGAAGATCGGCGAGGCCGGCGCCCGCCTGCACCTGGGTCGATCCCGCAACGACCAGGTGCTGACCGCGCTCAGGCTCTATCTGCGCGACGTAATCGACGATCTCGCCGGTCGCACGCTCGGCCTGCGCGGCGCGCTGGCGAGGCTCGCCGACCGCCAGGGCACGGTCGAGCTGCCGGGCTACACGCACATGCAGCATGCAATGCCGTCGTCGGTCGCACTGTGGTGCGGCGGCTTCGACGAAACTTTCGCCGATGCCGTCGAGGGCCTGGAAGCGGTGCGCCGGCGCGTTGCGAAAAACCCGCTCGGCAGTGCGGCCGGCTACGGTACGCCGGGGCTGCCGCTCGATCGCGAGCGAACGCGCGCTGCGCTCGGTTTCGACAGCGTGCAGGAGCCCGTGACCGCGGTACAACTGTCGCGCGGCAAAGCGGAAAGCACGCTGCTGTTCGAGATCACGCTGCTCCTGGGCGACGTGGCACGCATGGCCTCGGACCTGCTCCTTTTCTATACGCAGGAATTCGCCTACGTGAAACTCGCCGACGACATCACGACGGGTTCGTCGATCATGCCGCAGAAGCGCAATCCCGACGTGCTCGAGCTTTTACGTGCCTCGGTCGCCACCGCGCATGCCTGCCTCGACGAAGCGCTTATGATCACGGCCAAGCTGCCGTCCGGTTACCAGCGCGACCTGCAGCGACTCAAGGTACCGCTGTTCCGCGGCATCGACCTCGCGGTCGACAGCGTCGACATCATGGCGCACGTACTCGACGGTCTCGAGTTCCTGCCGGACAATATCCGCATCGATCCGGGCAGCTATGCCACCGAGGAAGCCTACCGGCTCGTCAGGGAGGACGGCCTGCCGTTCCGCGAAGCCTACCGGCAGGTAGCGCGCCGCTATGCCAAATGAAAGCGGGCCCACTATAATCGGGGCTCCCGAGCCACCGGCCGCCCCCATGACATTTTTGTTGCGCCTGATCACCGTTGTCGTCCTGCTCGTGTCGTTCGCCGCCTGCGGCCAGAGCGGACCGCTCTACCTGCCGGGCAACCCGAGCTCCGTCCAGGCCCCGCCAGCGGATTCCGCAGCCGAAGCCGGGGACGAAGAGGAAACCGACGAACAAGACGAGTATTGAGCCGGGATCCCGATGGCCGGCGCAGATCTCGTACTCGTAGACGGCTCGTCGTACCTCTACCGCGCGTTCCACGCGCTGCCGCGGCTCACGAACTCGGCGGGCGAAGAGACCGGCGCGCTGCACGGCGTCCTGTCGATGCTCCTGAAGCTCCTGCGTGAACAGGAGGGCGCGCGGGTCGCCGTCGTCTTCGATGCGCCCGGCAAGACCTTTCGCGACGAACTCTACGAGGACTACAAGGCCACCCGGCCGCCGATGCCGGACGAGCTGCGCTCCCAGGTCGAGCCGCTGCTCGACGCGGTCCGCATGCTGGGCCTGCCGCTCCTGCGCGTCGAGGGCGTCGAAGCCGACGATGTGATCGGTACGCTCGCCCGGCAGGCTGCCGACGACGGCCTGGACGTGCTGGTCTCGACCAGCGACAAGGACCTCGCCCAGCTCGTCGACGAGCGCATCACGCTGGTCAACACGATGACCGACACCGTCATGGACCGCGCTGCCGTCCGCGACAAGTTCGGCGTCGACCCGGAACGGATCATCGACTACCTGGGCCTCGTCGGCGACAGCTCGGACAATATCCCCGGCGTGCCCAAGGTCGGTGCCAAGACCGCGGCCAAGTGGCTCAACGAATACGGCACGGGGGACGAGATCATCGCACGCGCCGACGAAATCAAGGGCAAAGTCGGCGAAAGCCTGCGCGAAAGCATCGAGTCGTTCCGGCTCTCGCGCGAGCTGGCGACGATCCGGCTCGACTGCGAGCTGCCGGTCGGTGTTCCCGATCTCGAGCGGGGGCCGGTCGACGTGGACGGCCTGAGGAAGCTCTACGACCGGTTCGAACTGCGTACGCTCGCGCGCCAGCTCGAGGACGGAGCCGAAGCAGAGCCGGTGACCGCCGAACAGGATCCGGACGGAGACTACGACACCGTTCTCAACTGGAAGGCTTTCGATCGCTGGCTGGGGAAGATCGAGGCGGCGGATCTCGTCGCACTCGACACCGAAACGACGAGCCTCGACTACATGGCGGCGGAAGTCGTCGGTATCTCGATCGCCGTAAAGCCGGGCGAAGCCGCCTACATCCCGGTCGCGCACGATTATCCGGGTGCGCCGGACCAGTTGCCGCGAGGCGAGGTGCTCGAAAAACTGAAAACCTTTCTCGAGGACGATGACGCCGCCAAGGTCGGCCATCACCTCAAGTACGACGCTCACGTGCTGCTCAGGCACGGGATCCGGCTCGCCGGCATGCGCTACGACTCGATGCTGGAGTCCTACGTTCTGAACAGCGTCGCGACGCGGCACGACATGGACTCGACGGCGCGCCACTATCTCGGCCGCGAGACGATTCACTATGAGGATGTCGCCGGCAAGGGTGCGAAGCAGCTGACTTTCGACCAGGTCGACATCGAGGTCGCTGCACCCTACGCCGCCGAAGATGCCGACATCACGCTGCAACTGCACGAAAAGCTCCACGCCGAGCTCGTCAAGATCGAACCGCTCATGAAGGTCTACGAGGAGATCGAGCAACCCCTGGTGCCGGTGCTGCTCGCAATGGAGGAGCACGGGGTCCTCGTCGACCGTGACATGCTCGCCGGGCAAAGCGGCGAACTCGAGAAAAAAATGCAGGCACTGGAGAAGGAAGCGCACGAACTTGCGGGCGGACCCTTCAACCTCGGTTCACCGAAACAGCTGCAGGAAATCCTGTTCGACAAGCTGGAGCTGCCGGTCATCCGCAAGACGCCGAAGGGCCAGCCGTCGACGGCCGAAGACGTGCTGGTCGAGCTGGCACAGCAGTTCGACCTGCCGCGCGTCATCATCGACTACCGCAGCGTCAGCAAGCTGAAGAGCACGTACACCGACAAGCTGCCGCTCCAGATCGATGCAAGGACCGGGCGCATCCACACGTCCTACCACCAGGCCGTCGCTGCGACCGGCCGGCTGTCGTCGACCGACCCCAATCTCCAGAACATACCGATCCGGACGCCCGAGGGGCGGCGCATCCGCCAGGCCTTCGTCGCGCCGCGCGGCCGCCGCCTCGTCGCGGCGGACTATTCGCAGATCGAGCTGCGCATCATGGCCCACCTGTCCGACGACGACGGGCTCAAAGCAGCCTTTGCAGGCGACCTCGACGTGCATCGTGCAACCGCCGCCGAGGTTTTCGAGGTAGATCTCGGGGACGTGACGGCCGACCAGCGGCGTTCCGCCAAGGCGATCAACTTCGGGCTCATGTACGGCATGTCGGCTTTCGGACTCGCGAAGCAGCTCGGCATCCCGCGCGGCCAGGCCCAGGACTACGTGGACCTCTATTTCGAGCGTTACCCGGGTGTCAAATCCTACATGGACGGTATCCGGGAACAGGCGCGCGAAGCGGGCTTCGTCGAGACGGTATTCGGACGGCGCCTGTACCTTCCGGAGATCCGCTCCAGGAACGCCGCGCGGCGGCAGTATGCGGAGCGCAGCGCGATCAATGCGCCGATGCAGGGTACGGCCGCCGACATCATCAAGCAGGCCATGATCGCGACTCATGCCTGGCTCGCGGAATCGTCGCTCGACGCACTCATGATCATGCAGGTGCACGACGAGCTGGTCTTCGAGGCTGCGGCGGGCGCCGTCGACGAACTCGCAGGGCACGTCACCGAGCTCATGTGCTCGGCCGCGTCGCTCGCCGTCCCGCTCAAGGTCGAGATCGGCGTCGGCCGAAATTGGGACGAAGCCCACTGACGACACATCACCCGCAGGCACGAGCACGACATTTCCCGACCCGTAGCAGTTGCCCACGGCCGCGATTACGTTCGATCGCCTTTCGATTCTTTCGGCATGGTCGCCGGACTCCGGTGGCGTCTGACCGGAATGGCTCGCTGCGCTTCGCTTGCTGTGCTTTATTTCCGGTCAGACGCCACCCTCGCCCGGCTGGCCGGGCGATTGCATGGTCGGTCCCGATCGAGACGG
>JAWWBD010000034.1:0-19992 GCA_033721115.1 Woeseiaceae bacterium
TCTCGACGACGTGATCAACCTCGCCGACAGCCTGATGTACGAAGCCAAGTCCCAGCGCAATGCCTGGGTCGGCATGCTCGGCATCAACGAGGCCGTGACCAGCGCGGGCTTCGAGAACGAGAGCATCGAACCGACCTCGATACTCTTCCGTGCGCGCCGCGAGGGCCGGCTCATCGAGCACGCCGCCAACGACGACGGTCGCGAGCAGGCGACCGGCGGGGCATCGGCGAGCTGACGCCCCGGCCGTTGCGGCGGCGCCGCCTTCAGGCGGACAGCGGCGTCGGCTTGACCAGTCGTTCGTATTCCGAGTAGGACAGCCTGATCAGCTCGCTGTGCGAGCCGGCATTGAACGCGATCTCCTCGTCCTCGCGCAGGGCCTGGGAGACGAAGACGGGCATGTCGTACAGGTTGCCGAACGGCGGCATCGCACCGGTCTCGCAGTCCGGAAAAGCGTCCCGGAATTCCTTCTCGTCGGCCAGCTCGACCTGCTTTGCACCGATCGCTTTCCTGAGTTGTTCCAGCCTGACCTGCTCTGCTGCGGACGTGACCACCATCGCCAGCTCGCCGTCGATCCGGACGATCACGGTCTTTGCGAGCTCCTTGCCCGGGATGTGCGCGCGCGCAGCAATCTCCTGGGCGGTGAAGGCCGGAGAATGGCCGATCGAAACGTACCGGACGTGCCGGCTGTCGAGAAAATCCTTGAGTCTGGATGCGGGCATGGGCCTCTCCTGTTGGAGCACAGGGATCAGAGCCCGTTTCGCGGAAAAGGGCTCTGACCCCTTTTCCCGGACGGGCACCAAGCCCGCCCGTCAGGCCGAGCGTACTCCGATTCGCGCCCGTACGCAGCTGCGGAATCTGCCTACGCGGGCCGGCAGCCCGCGGCAAACAGTCGATTGGGACACACGCAAACCCCGCGGCGCGTGATAGATTCGGGTTTCCATGCAACGACCGGCAGAGACAAAAGGCAAGACCGCGCGCCGCCGCTTCCCGGCCGTGCCGGCTCTGCTGTTGTTGTGCCTGGGCCTGCAGCCCTGCATGGTGGCCGCGGCGGCCGACGGCGGGTGCCCCCACGGTGCGGAGGCGCATGCGATGCCCGCGGACCATGCGCACGGTCATGGCCACGCGCCGGCGGCGCCCGATTGCGACTCGGCAGCCGCGTCCTGTTGCAACCTCGAAGCGAGCGCGGCCGGGTCCCGGACGGCGACGCCCAAGGCGGATGACGGCGGCGAGCCGCAGGTACTGCCGGCGCCGGCGCCATTCGATTCGGCGCGCAGGCAGCCCGGGCCGCCTGCGCGCTACGACAAGCCGCCCCTGCCGCCGGACCGCCAGCGGCCGCTACACGTCCTGAACTGCGTCTATCTCGATTAGCCGACTCCCTGTTTGCAACCGTTCCCGGTTCTGACAGCTAAGGAGTCACTGATCATGTATCCCCAATACGGGCTTCGGCCCGACGAAAGAATTGCCCGGCGTGCGGCATCCGCCTGGTGCATCGGCATCGGCATCGGTCTCGTGCTTGCGGCGGCTGCGGCGGCAGACCCCGGCACGCCGTTGTCGCTCGCCGAAGCGGAACGTATCGCCACGACCGCGGAGCCCGGCACGGCGGCATTCGAAGCGCGGGCAGAAGCGCTGCGTGAGCGCGCCAGGGCGGCCGCCGTATTGCCGGATCCCGTCCTGAACACCGGCCTCAACAACTTCCCGCTCGAGTCGGGCGGCTTCCGGACCGAGGGCATGACACACGCGGCACTCGCCCTGCGTCAGGCGTTTCCGCCGGCCGGGGCGCGGGCGGCGTCGGTGGACATGTTCGAGGGGCTTGCCGGCGGCATGCAGGACAGTGCCGAGGCCAGGACGCGCGACGTGGTGCTGGCCGTCCGCACGGCATGGCTCGATGTCTATCATCGGGAACGGGCGCACGCGCTCGTGACCGAATCGCGGCCCTTCTTCGAGGAGCTGGCGACCATCACGCGCTCGCTTTACGCGGTCGGCCGCCGGAGCCAGCAGGATGTTCTGCACGCGGATCTCGAACTCAGCCGGCTGGACGACCGGCTGATCGACATCGGCCAGCAGCGTGCGGTGAGCCGGGCAGTGCTCGGCGAATGGATCGGCGTGGCGGCAGGGCGGCCGCTGCCTGCGACGTTGCCGGAGTGGCGGGCAGTTCCGCCGCTCGCGGCGCTGAAGGAAAACCTGGCGCGACATCCGCGACTCGCGGCTGCCGGCGCGGAGGTCGAAGCGAAGCGGGCGGGCGTGGCGCTCGCCGAGACGCGCTCGAAGCCCGGCTGGTCCGTGCAGGTCGGTTACAGCTACCGGGACGGCCTGCTGCCGGACGGTGCCCCGCGCTCGGACTTCGTGAGCGTCGGTATCACGGTGGACCTCCCGTGGTTCCGGAAGGACGCGGTCGACGCGACGCTCGCCGCAGCACTCAGCGAGAAAAGTGCCGCCGAGGCGGGCGCCGTGCAGCTGGCGCGATCACTCGAGGCGCTGCTCGGCGCCGAGCATGCGCGGCTCGGCGAGCTCGATCGGCGACTCGAACTCTACGAGACGCACATCCTCGGGCAGACCCGGCTGCGCGCGGAGGCCGCGTTGAGTGCCTACCAGAGCGACGAGGCGGACTTCGCGAACGTCATGCGCGCCTACATAGACGACCTGAATACCCGCATCGACCACGTCCGTCTGCAGGTCGAGCGCGCGACGAGCTACGCGACGCTTGCGAGCCTCGGAGGAATCGAACCATGAAGAATATTGTTGCAATCGCGCTGGCAGGCTTGGTGCTGCTCGTTCTCGGCGTCGTCCTGGGCCGCTCCTGGCAGCCCGCGGCACCGGCGGGCCCGGCGTCGCCCGGCGGCCCTGGCGACCGCGAAATCCTGTACTGGGTCGCGCCCATGGATCCCGACTACCGTCGCGATGCGCCCGGCAAGTCGCCGATGGGCATGGACCTCGTCCCGGTCTACGCGGACGAGGCTGCCCGCGAACCGGGCGCCGTGCGCATCGACCCCGTGATCGTCAACAACCTCGGCGTCAGGACCGCGCGGGCCGAGCGCGGCGTGCTGCCCCGGCGCATCGAGACCGTGGGCTATGTCGCGTACGACGAGGACACGCTCACCCACGTGCATACGCGGGTCGACGGCTGGATCGAGGCGCTCGCGACGCCGGCGACCGGCGATCCCGTAAGAGAGGGCCAGCTTTTGTTCGAGCTCTACTCGCCGACGCTCGTCAATGCGCAGGAGGAATATCTCGCGGCACTCCGGAGCGGCAATGCGCTGCTGATCAAGGCATCGGCCGACCGCCTGACGGCGCTCGGCGTCACGGAGGGCGAGATCGACCGGCTCGACCGGGAGCGCGAGGTCCGGCGGCGCGTGCGCTACTACGCACAGGCCGACGGCGTGATCGCCTTCCTCGGCGTCCGCGAAGGGATCTTCGTGACGCCCGAGACGGACATCATGTCGATCGCGAAGCTCGACCGCGTCTGGGTACTCGCCGAAGTCTTCGAGCGGCAGGCGGCCTGGGTCCGGCCCGGCCAGCATGCGACGGTGGTGCTCGATTACCTGCCGGGCGAGATGTGGCACGGCCGCGTCGACTACGTCTACCCCGAGCTGGATCCGCGGACGCGAACCCTCAAGGTTCGCCTTCGGTTCGAGAATCCGGAACGCACGCTCCGGCCCAACATGTTCGCACGCGTCGTGATCGACGGTGAGGAAGCCGGGCCCGTCGTGCACGTGCCGCGCGAGGCGCTGATCCGCGGCGGCGCCTCGGACCGGGTGGTCGTCGCACTGGGCGACGGCCGGTTCCGGGCCCGGCCGGTCACGATCGGCATCGAGTCCGGCGGCCGGATCGCGATCCGTGACGGGCTCCGGGAAGGCGAGCTCGTGGTCACCTCCGGGCAGTTCCTGATCGATTCGGAGGCGAACATCGATTCGGCGCTCCGGCGGCTGGATCCGGGAGCGGCGGAACCGGCGGAGCATACCGATCACGGCGCGGAGCATCCGCAGTGATCGCGGCCCTGATCCGCTGGTCGATCGCGAACCGGGTCCTCGTGCTGATCGCGACGGCGCTGATCGTCGCGTGGGGTGCCTGGTCGGTGCGCGAGACGCCGGTCGACGCCTTGCCGGACCTGTCCGACGTGCAGGTGATCATCCGGACCGACTTTCCGGGGCAGGCGCCGCAGGTCGTCGAGGACCAGGTCACCTACCCGCTGACCACCGCGATGCTGGCCGTGCCGCGTGCCCTCACGGTGCGCGGCTATTCGTTCTTCGGGGATTCCTACGTCTACGTGATCTTCGAGGACGGCACCGACCTCTACTGGGCGCGCTCGCGCGTGCTCGAATACCTGAGCCAGGTCGCGGGCGACCTGCCGCCGGGCGCCACCCCGGCGCTCGGGCCCGACGCGACGGGCGTTGGCTGGGTCTACGAATACGCGCTCGTCGACCGTACTGGCCGGCACGACCTCGCCGAACTCAGGAGCCTCCAGGACTGGTTCCTGAAGTACGAGCTGCAGACCGTGCCGGGCGTGGCGGAAGTCGCGACCATCGGCGGCATGGTCCGGCAGTACCAGGTCGTCGTCGATCCCGACAAGCTCAGGGCCTTCGGCATCCCGCTCGCACGCATCAAGGCCGCGATCCGCGACGGGAACCAGGAGACCGGCGGTTCGGTCATCGAAATGGGGGAAGCCGAGTACATGGTGCGGGCGACCGGTTACCTGCAGGGACTCGACGATCTTGCGGCGATACCGCTCGGCGTCAACGAGCACGGGACACCGGTCGTACTGGCCGATGTGGCCGACATCCGGCTCGGGCCGCAGATGCGCCGCGGGATCGCAGACCTCGACGGCGAGGGCGAGGTCGTCGGCGCCGTCGTCGTCATGCGCTGGGGCGGCAATGCGCTCGAGACCATCGAGGGCGTCAAGGCGCGGCTCGCCGAGCTTGCGCGCAGCCTGCCCGATGGCGTCGAGGTGGTACCGACCTACGATCGCTCCGACCTGATCCGGCGGGCGGTCGACACGTTGGAGCGGAAGCTCGTCGAGGAATTCATCGTCGTCGCGCTCGTCTGCGCGGTCTTCCTGTTTCACCTCCGCTCTTCGGCCGTCGTCGTGCTGAGCCTGCCGGTCGGCATCCTGGTCGCCTTCATCGTCATGAAGCTGCAGGGGATCAATGCCAACATCATGTCGCTCGGGGGCATCGCGATCGCAATCGGCGCGATGGTCGATGCGGCGATCGTCATGATCGAAAACGTGCACAAGCACATCGAGCGGGAACCGCTGACCGACGAAAACCGCTGGCGGGTAATCGCCGATTCGGCGACCGAGGTCGGTCCGCCGCTGTTTTTCTCGCTGCTGATCATTACGCTGAGCTTCCTGCCGGTGTTCACGCTGGAAGCGCAGGAAGGCCGCCTGTTCGCGCCGCTCGCCTTCACCAAGACCTACGCGATGGCCGCTGCTGCCGGATTGTCCGTGACGCTCGTGCCCGTGCTCATGGGTTACTTCATCCGCGGCAGGATCGTCCCGGAACACAGGAACCCGGTCGACCGTGCGCTGATCGCCGCGTACCGGCCGCTGATCAACGTCGTGATCCGGTACCCCGGGGCGACGCTCGTCGTCGCGGCCGCGATCCTGGTGGTCGGCCTGTGGCCGGCCGGGCGCCTCGGGTCGGAGTTCATGCCGCCGCTGGACGAGGGCGACCTCATGTACATGCCGACCACCTATCCCGGCATTTCGATCGACAAGGCCCGCGAACTCCTGCAGAACACGGACAAGCTGATCCGGGGAGTGCCGGAAGTCAAACAGGTGTTCGGCAAGATCGGGCGCGCGGAGACCGCGACCGACCCGGCGCCCCTGACGATGATCGAGACCGTGATCCAGCTGAAGCCGCGCGCCGAGTGGCGGACCGGCATGACGCCTGAAAAGCTGCGAGCAGAGCTCGACCGGTCGGTGCGCCTTCCGGGACTGACGAACGCGTGGGTCATGCCGATCAAGACCCGGATCGACATGCTGGCCACCGGGATCAAGACACCGGTCGGCATCAAGGTCGCCGGCCCGGACCTCGAGGTCATCGAGGGGATCGGGGCCGAGCTCGAGCAGGTGCTCGCAGGCGTCGCCGGCACCGCGTCGGTCTATTCCGAGCGCGTCGCCGGCGGTCGCTACGTCGAGGTCGACATCGATCGCGCCCGGGCGTCGCGATTCGGCCTCAACATCGCCGACGTCCAGGACATCGTCCGCTCCGCCGTCGGCGGCATGGACGTGACCCAGACGGTCGAGGGGCTCGAGCGCTACCCGGTCAACGTGCGCTATCCGCAGCGCGTCCGCGACTCGGTCGAACAGCTCAGGCTGCTGCCGATCGTGACGCCGAACGGCGCGCGCATCGCGTTGGCGGACGTGGCCGACGTCGCTGTCGTCGACGGCCCGCCGATGATCAAGAGCGAGAACGCGCGCCTGAACGGCTGGACGTACGTCGACATCGCCGGCCGGGATCTCGGCTCCTACGTGGTGGATGCGCAGGCCGTGGTCGCGGACCGGGTCGAGTTGCCGCCCGGCTACTCGCTCGCCTGGTCGGGGCAGTACGAGTACATGGTGCGTGCGAAGGAGCGGCTTGCCGTCGTCGGCCCGGTCACGCTCGCGATCATCCTGCTGCTGCTGTTCATGAGTTTCCGGCGCTTCGCGGAGGTGGCGATCATCGTCGGCACGCTGCCGATGGCGCTGGTCGGGGGACTCTGGCTGCTGTATTTGCTGGGCTACGAGTTCTCGCTCGCGGTCGGCGTCGGCTTCATCGCGCTGGCCGGTGTCGCCGTCGAGATCGGCGTCGTCATGCTGGTCTACCTGAACCAGGCGATCCGCCGCCACAAGGCGGATGCGGAAGCGGCCGGCAGGCCGCTCGCACGGGCCGACATCGAAGCGGCCGTGATCGACGGGGCGCTCATGCGCGTCAGGCCGATCATGATGACGGTCGCCGCCATCATCGCGGGCCTGCTGCCGATCATGCTGGGCAGCGGCACCGGCTCGGAGGTCATGCGCCGGATCGCCGCGCCGATGGTCGGTGGCATGGTGAGCGCGACTTTGCTCACGCTGGTCGTGATCCCGGCACTGTTTCTCTACTGGCGGGAATGGTTGCTCGAGCGGCAGTCCGGTTCCTGAACCCGGTCGCGCAACAGACCCGGTCAGTCGGAGTCTGATTCCGCCGCCATGATGCGGTCGAGGTCGCCGACGTCGAGTACGGGCGAGGCGTCGATCTGCGCCGCGTCGAGCAACGTAGCCACTTTTTCGAGTACCGCGACGATCATCGCCTGCTCCCATTCGTCGAGTGCCTCGAAATTGCGCTTGAAGCGGTCCTGCAGCAGGTCCGGCGACTGCTCCAGCAGGGCGGCACCCTCGTCGGTCGGCTCGATCCAGACGCGCCGCCGGTCCTCGGTGTCGCGCCGCCGGCTCACGAGCCCGGCCTCCTCGAGCTTGTTGACGAGCACGGTAACGGTCGCCTGCTTCAGGTCGATCGTCCGCGCAATTTCGCTGGGCAGCGCCTTGCCCTCGCGCGCCGTGTGTTGCAGGACGAGCAGCTGCGACGCGGTCAGTTCGGACTGGCTGGCCAGCCGGCGGGAGTTGAGCTCGGTGACGCGCAGGATGCGGCGCAGTGCGACGAGGGCGGTGTTCGATCGTTCATGCATGCCGCTGGGGTTTCGGGGTTCCGTTGCCATGATATCCGTCGGCCAGATGGTCCAGCAGTCGCTTCATTAAATCAACAAGGGGCTGGCGCCTGTTAATAAAATACTTCTTATAATTAATAAATCAACCGTTTACCCAACGCAGTTTTACGCCATATATCAGTGTACTTGATAATTAATATTTAGTTCGATAAACTAATTAGTCATAGCAAAACCAATCCGGCAAAAGCGCACGGCTTTTGTACCGGTTTTTTTTTGGCCCACGCAACCGACAGGGAGGAACTTGACCATGCTTTCAGTCAGCGAACCGGCGCTCAAACAGCTCCACGAAACCCTCACCACCGCACCCGACGACGACAGCGACAAGTGTTTTCGCATCGTGCCGAAGGATGCGGCCACGCTCACGCTGATCTATTCGAAGCCGGAAGCAACCGACGAAACCTTCGAATTCGACGGCGACACCGTGCTCGCGCTGCCCGACGAGCTCAAGACCTACTGTGCCGAGCGCAGCCTCGACATCAACGACGACGGCAAGCTCGAGCTCGCCTGAGTCCGGTCAGGGGAGCAACGAACGATGTGCGGAATTGCCGGCGAAATCCGCTTTGACGGCCGCGACGCTTCGGCGGGCCGCGTGCGGAGCATGATGCAGCTGCAGGAGCGGCGCGGGCCCGACAGCGAGGGTCTGGCCGACTTCGGGCGCGTCGTGCTCGGGCACCGGCGGCTCAAGATCGTCGACCTGAGTGACCGGGCTGCCCAGCCGATGCACGACGAGCCGAGCGGGCGGACGATCGTCTTCAACGGATGCGTGTACAACCACGACGAGCTTCGCGAACAGCTTGCGGCCCGCGGCCACGAGTTTTTCTCGCGCTCGGACACCGAGGTCATCCTGCGCGCATACAACGAATGGGGAGATGCCTGCGTCGAGCGCCTGAACGGCATGTTCGCCTTCGCGATCCACGACCGTGCAAGTGGCGACGTCTTCATCGCGCGCGACAGGCTGGGCATCAAGCCGCTGTACCTCGCCGAAGAGCCGGGCGGCCTGCGTTTTGCCTCGTCATTGACGGCGCTTACCGCGACCTCGGATGAGGCCATGCCGATCGACCCGGCAGCGCTGCATCACTACATGACCTTCCATTCGGTCGTGCCGGCGCCGCGGACGATCCTCGCGCCGGTCAGGAAACTGCCGCCGGCGACGCGAATGACCGTCACCGCCAGTGGCGAGCGACGCGAGGACGTCTACTGGCGGCCCGCCTTCCGGCGCGTCAACGGCGATGCCGAGGTGGATTTCGCAGAGTGGAAGGAACGGGTCGCGGCCACGCTCGATGCCGCTGTCCGGCGGCGCACGACCGGCGATGTGCCGGTCGGCGTCCTGCTGTCCGGCGGCCTGGACTCGAGCCTGATCACGGGCCTGCTCGCGCGGCTGATTCCCGACAACCTGCAAACATTCTCGGTGGGCTTCGAGTCCCGCGGCGGCGAGGCCGGCAACGAGTTCGAATACTCCGACATCGTCGCGCGCGAGTTCGGTACCGAGCATCACAAGATCGAGATCGATTCCGCGGAGCTCTTCGAGCATCTGCCCGACTGCCTCGATGCAATGTCCGAGCCGATGGTGAGCCACGACAACATCGCTTTCTACCTGCTCGGCCGCGAGGTTTCGAAGCACGTCAAGGTCGTGCAGAGCGGCCAGGGTGCCGACGAGGTGTTCGCCGGCTATCACTGGTACCCGCCGCTGATGGAAAGTGATGACCCGGTCTCGGCTTACCAGGAATTCTTCTTCGACCGCGATCACGCGGAATTCGGCCGGGCCGTCGCGGGCGACTACGTGAACGGCGATGCCAGCACGGACTTCGTCACGCAACACTTCGCCGCCGCCGACGCGGAGAGCGCCATCGACAAGTCACTGCATCTCGATTCGACCGTGATGCTCGTCGACGACCCGGTCAAGCGCGTGGACAACATGACGATGGCCTGGGGGCTCGAGGCGCGCGTTCCCTTCCTCGACCACGAACTCGTCGAACTCGCCGCGCGGATACCGCCGGCGCACAAGGTCGAGGGCGGCGGCAAGTACGTCCTGAAGGAAATGGCCCGACGCGTCATTCCGGACGCCGTCATCGATCGGCCGAAGGGCTACTTCCCGGTCCCCGAGCTCAAGTACCTGAGCGGCCGCAGCCTGGAGTTCGTCAAGGATACGCTGAACAACCGGGCCGCACGCGAGCGCGGCCTGTTCCGGCGCGAGTACGTGGACGAGCTGCTCGACGATCCCGAGGCGCACCTGACACCGTTGCGCGGCTCCAAGCTCTGGCAGCTCGCCGTGCTCGAAGCCTGGTTGCAGCACCACGTCGACAGGCGGGCGGCATGAACGCGGACCGGACGAGGCACCGCGTCGACCGGCAGGGCGCGCCGACGCTCCGGAACTGGGACGCGCCGAAGCGGGTCAGGGGGAAGCAGCTCGCGCGCGCGGCCGAGATCGACTGCGGCTGGGGCAAGCTGATTTTCGCGCACACCTTCGACGACAACGAACGCCTGGCCGAGGCGATCTGCGACGAGGCGCCGAACCAGCGCAATATCGCGCTGTATATCAAGGACCCGCACGTGGTGCTGGCCGAGCGGCCGCAGGAATTGTTCCTGGACCCGTCGCACACCTACCGGCTGTGGCTGCACAACCACCGCGCCTCGCGCGTCATTCCGCGTGGGTTCCGGGTGCGGCGTGCCCGTGATGACACCGATGCCGCTGCGATCAGCCGCCTGCTCGCGGGCCGGAACATGGTGCCGGCCGACAGCAACTTCGTCGCGCGCGAAATCCCGTCGAAGGTACTCACGCACTTCGTTGCCGAAGACGATGCCACCGGCGCCATCATCGGCACGGTGATGGGTGTCGACCACCGGCGCGCCTTCGACGACGTCGAGAATGGATCGAGCCTCTGGGCGCTCGCGGTCGATGCCCAGGCCGCCCAGCCCGGCGTCGGGCGGGCACTGACGTCGACCCTCGCCGATCACTACCTCGCGCGCGGCCGCGACTACATGGACCTCTCGGTAATGCACGATAACGAGGCGGTCATCGGCCTGTATGAACAAATGGGCTTCCAGCGCGTGCCCATTTTCTGCATCAAGAAAAAGAATGCGATCAACGAGCCGCTCTACACGGCACCGAAGGCCAGTGACGAGGACCTGAACCCGTATGCGCGGATCATCGTCGACGAGGCGCGCAGGCGCGGGATCGCGGTAGAGCTCGTCGATGCGGAGCGCGGCTACTTCAGGCTGTCGAACGGGGCGCGCTCGATAGACTGCCGCGAGTCCCTGACCGACATGACCTCGTCGGTCGCGATGAGCCGCTGCGACGACAAGCGCGTGACGCAGAAACTGCTCGCGGCGGCGGGGCTCCTGGTCCCGGAGAACCGGCTCGCCGGAGATGCCGCTGCGAACGAGGCATTCCTCGAAGCGCACGGGAGTATCGTCGTCAAGCCCGTCCGCGGCGAGCAGGGCCAGGGTGTCAGTGTCGGTATCACGGACCCGGCCGACATGCGGGACGCAATCGACGAAGCACACCGCTTCTGCACCGAGGTCATGCTCGAGGAGCAGGCGCAGGGTGACGATCTCCGCATCATCGTCATCGACCGGGAAGTCGTGGCTGCGGCCATACGGCAGCCGGCCCGCATAACGGGCAACGGCGTCGACGACATCGAGACGCTGATCCGCAAGCAGAGCCGCAGGCGCGCGGCCGCGACGGGTGGCGAGAGCCGCATTCCGCTCGACGCCGAGACGCGACGCTGCATCGAGCGCGCCGGGCTGGCCCTCGATGCCGTCCCGGACGAGGGCGAAGTGATCCGGGTGCGCGACACCGCCAACCTGCACACCGGCGGCACGCTGCACGACGTGACCGGGCGCCTGCATCCGGAACTCGGGCGGGCCGCCGTCCGCGCGGCGGAGACGCTCGACATCCCGGTCGTGGGCCTCGACTTCATGGTGGCGGATGCCGGCGAGCCCGAGTACCGGATCATCGAGGCCAACGAGCGACCCGGGCTCGCGAACCACGAGCCGCAGCCGACGGCGGAAAAATTCATCGATTACCTGTTCCCGCAAACCGCGCAGGCATAGAGGAATCACGCATGGAAAAGATCACGCCGGATATGGATTACGTCCGCCGGACGCTCGCCGAGCTGCTCGCAATCCCGAGCCCGGTCGGATTCACCGACGAAGTCGTGCGCTACACGTGTCGCCAGCTCGATGAGCTCGAGATCCCCTACAAGCTGACACGCCGTGGCGCGATCCGCGCCGATCTGAGCGGCGCAATCTACAGCCCCGATCGCTCGATCGTCGTGCATCTTGACACGCTCGGCGCGATGGTCAAGGAGCTCAAGGACAACGGGCGCGTCAAGCTGACGCCGATCGGCACGTGGTCGAGCCGTTTCGCGGAAGGCGCGCGTGCGACGATCTATTCCGACAACGGGCAGTTCGAGGGCACGATCCTGCCGGTCAAGGCGTCGGGGCATACCTACGACACGGAGATCGACACGCTGCCGGTCAACTGGGATACCGTCGAGATGCGCATAGACCACCCGCTTTACAGTCGTGAAGACCTCGAGGCGCTCGGGGTCAATGTCGGCGACTTCATCGCGCTCGATCCGGAGACCCACATGCCCGATACGGGTTTCATCTGTTCGCGGTACCTCGACGACAAGGCCGGCGTGGCCGTTTTGCTGGGCGTCGCACGCGAGATCGTCCGGCGCGGGATCAGGCTGCCGATGGATTGCCACCTGCTGTTCACGATCTCCGAGGAGGTCGGATCGGGCGCTTCGGGCGTCCTGCACGGCGATGTGTCCGAGATGGTGACGATCGACGCGGGGCCCGCTGCGCCCGGCCAGAACTCCGACGAGTTCGGCGTGACGATCTGCATGAAGGACTCGTCCGGGCCCTTCGACTACCACCTGACGCACAAGCTGCTCGGCCTGGCGGAGGAGCACGGAATCCGGCACAAGCGGGACGTGTTCCGGTACTACCGGTGCGACAGCGCGTCGGCGATCGAGGCAGGCAACGACATCCGTACGGCGCTCGTCTGCTTCGGCACCGACGCGACGCACGGTTACGAGCGCTGCCACGAACAGAGCCTGGCCGCACTCGGCGAGCTCCTGGGCTTCTACCTGCAGAGTGAGCCGACGTTCAGGCGCGACAAGGAGCAGCTCGACTCGACGGTCGAAAATCTCGGTTCGCTGCCCGTCTGAATTTCACCGTTTTACGCGCCGGCATGGTGCAGCACGCCGCGGAACGCGTAGTAGAGCACCGGGATCACGACGAGCGTCAGGAGCGTCGAGACCAGGATGCCGAAGATCAGCGAGATCGCGAGGCCGTTGAAGATCGGGTCGTCGAGTATGAAGAGCGCACCGAGCATCGCCGCCACGGCGGTCAGGAGAATCGGCTTGGCGCGCACCGCGGCGGCGCGGATCACGGCATCCTCGAGCCCGGCGCCTTTCTGCGTCTCGTCCCGGATGAAATCCACGAGCAGAATCGAGTTCCGGACGATGATCCCCGCAAGGGCGATCATGCCGATCATCGACGTGGCGGTGAAGTTCGCACCGAGCAGCGCATGGCCGGGCATCACGCCGATGATGGTCAGCGGAATCGGCGCCATGATGATCAAAGGCAGCACATAGGACCGGAACTGCGCGACGACGAGCAGGTAGATCAGTATCAGGCCGACGGAATAGGCAATCCCCATGTCCCGGAACGTCTCGTAAGTCACCTGCCATTCGCCGTCCCACTTGAGCGAAAAGTAATGGGTGTTGTCGGGTTGGCTGACGAAACGCTGCTCGATGTCGAATTCCGAAATCGAATCGATCCCTGACGCGAGGCTGAACATGCCGTACAGCGGGCTGTCCAGGCGGCCGGCCATGTCGCCCGTCACCATCACGACCGGCAGCAGGTCCTTGTGATAGACAGCATCGTCCCATGCGACGCGCTCGAGCGTCGTGAACTCGGAGATCGGAACGGTTCGTCCCGTCCGGCTGCGCACCTCCAGCGCGAGCAGCGCATCCGCGTCGGCCTTCGCGGCGACAGGGAATTCCAGCCGGACCGGGATCGGGTATCGCTCGCGCGCCTGGTGGACGTAGGTCACGTCCTCGCCGTTCAGCGCGAGCTTCAGGATCGAGGCAACCTGCCGTTGCGAGACGCCGAGCAGCGCGGCGCGCTGGCGGTCGACCTCGAGCACCAGGCGGGTGGCTTTTGACTCGACGGTACTGTCGACGTCGACGATGTCGGCCGTGTCCCGGAACAGCCGCTCGAGCGCGCGGCCGATTCGCTTCTGTTCCCCGTAGTCGGGACCGTAGAGTTCCGCGACGATCGGCGAGATGACCGGCGGCCCGGGCGGCACCTCGACCACCTTGACCGAGGCGCCGTGTTCGCGCGCGACGGGCGCCAGCTGTTCGCGTACGGCGCGGGCAATCTCGTGGCTCGACCGGTCCCGGTGCGCCCTGTCGACGAGATTGACCTGGATGTCGCCGACGTTGCCGCCCTGGCGCAGGTAATACTGCCTGACGAGACCGTTGAAGTTGATGGGTGCCGCCGTGCCGACGTAGGCCTGGTAGTCCGTTACCTCGGGCACGGCCTCGACGATGCTTCCCAGCGCGTCAACGGCACGCGCCGTTGCCTCGACCGCCGTGCCCTCCGGCATGTCGACGACGACCTGGAACTCCGACTTGTTGTCGAACGGCAGCATCTTGAGCACCACGAGCCGGAACCCGACCAGTGCGAGAGCGAGTACGATGACGCCGCCGATGCCGGCGAACAGCAGCCGGCGGCGGCGCTGGCCGCTCTCGGCGCCGAGGAAAGGCCGCATCAGTTGATCGAAAAACGCATGCAGCCCGTCCTGGCCGTGGTCGCGGACAGCGTGCACCGCCGCGGTCGCGAGCAGGCGGTGGCTCAGCCAGGGCGTCAGCACCAGCGCGACGGCGAGCGAGATCAGCATGCCCATGCTCGCGTTGATCGGGATCGGGCTCATGTAGGGTCCCATGAGCCCCGAGACGAATGCCATCGGCAGGAGCGCCGCGATGACGGTGAAGGTCGCGAGGATCGTCGGCCCGCCAACCTCGTCAACGGCCGGCGGAATGACCTCGCCGATGCTGCCGGGCTCGAGCGCACGGTGCCGGTGGATGTTCTCGACGACGACGATCGCATCGTCGACCAGGATGCCGATCGCGAATATCAGCGCGAACAGCGAGACGCGGTTGATCGTGAAGCCCCATGCCCAGGAGGCGAACAGCGTCGCCGCCAGCGTAACGACGACGGCCGCGCCGACGATGACCGCTTCGCGCCAGCCGAGCGTCAGCCAGGCCAGCGCGATGACGGACGCGGTCGCGAGCGCGAGCTTCAGGATCAGCGTCCGTGCCTTGTCGTCGGCGGTCCGGCCGTAGTTTCTCGTGATCGTGACGTTGACACCCTCTGGGATCACCGTGGCTTCGAGCTGGGCGAAGCGTTCCTCCACGCTGTCGGCAATACGGGACGCGTTGGTGCCGGGTTTTTTCGCGATCGCCATCGTGACCGAGGGCGCGTGGGAGACCGGGGGCAGTCCGACCGTTGCGGCGGCCGGGCCGGTCGCGAACCACGTGTACTGGTCGGGCACGTCGGGACCGGCAGCGACGCTCGCGATGTCGCCTAAGAAGACGGGCCGGCCGTCGAAGACGCCGACCACGAGCTGTGCCACGTCTTCGGCGCCGGCCAGGAACGTGCCGGCCTGTACCGGGATCTCGATATTGCCGGCCACGAGAGCACCGGCGTCCTGCACGGTGTTGCTCGCCGCAAGCGCGTGCCTGAGATCGTCGACCGTCAGGCCGAATCCCGCGACACGCTGCGGGTCCAGCTCGACGTGCACGATGTCGGGCGCGCCGCCGACCGTGTAGACGTCGCGCGTGCCGGGCACCCGCTTGATCTCCGCTTCGAGCGCGCGCGCGACGAGCAACAGATCGTGGCCGCCGCGTCCCGGGTCCTCGGTCCAGAGGGTGGCCGTCACGATCGGCACGTCGTCGATGCCTTTCGGCTTGACGAGCGGTGGCAGTGTACCGAGGCCCGGCGGCTGCCAGTCCCGGTTCGAATCGATTGCGTTGTAAAGGCGCACGAGTGCCTCCGTGCGCGATTCCCCGACCTCGAACTGGACCGTCAGGACACCCATGCCGGGCCGCGACATCGAATACACGTGTTCGACGCCGTCGATCTCGGCGAGCACCTGGCCCATCGGGATCGCGACCAGGTTCTCGACCTCGGTCGTGCTCGCGCCCGGGAATGCGACGAAGACGTTGGCGAGCGTCACGTCGATCTGGGGCTCTTCCTCGCGCGGCGTGATCGCGACGGCGAAAAGGCCCATCAGGAAGGCGGTCAGCGCGAGCAGCGGCGTGAGCGCGTTGTCCTGAAAGCGGCTCGCGATGCTGCCGGACAATCCGAGTCGGTCAGTCATCGGCGGGGTCCGCGCCGGCCTTTGCCGCCGCGGTCTTGACGTAGAGAGCCGCCGCCACCGGGTCGGCCGCGATCTGCTCGCCGGCGCTCAGCCCGGCGAGCACCTCGGTGCGCTCGCCGTATGCGCCGCCGACCCGGACCTGGCGCATCCGTACGCCGCCTTCCGGGCCGACGACATAGACCCCGGTGACCTCGTTGCGCCTCTGCAGCGCGGCGGTCGGCACGAGGAGCCGTTGCGCCTGGCCGACGACGAACGCGACCTTGACGAACATGCCCGGGTACAGCTGGTACCGGCCCGCCGGCAGTTCGACGCGCGCGCGGAAGGTGTTGCTCGCTTCGTGCGCGAAGGGGAACAGGGTCACATCGCGCCCTGCAACGCGGCCGGTGGCTGTCAGCACGTATGCTTCGGCATGGTCCCGGACCTGCGCAGCGGCCTGCTGCGGCAGGTCGACGACGATGCGGAGCGACTCGAGCGACAGGCCGCTCATCAACGGCTGGCCGACGGTGACGGCTTCACCGACGTCGACGTGGCGCTCGGTGACGATGCCGGCATACGGCGCGCGCACGAGGGTGTAGTCGAGTTGCTGCCGCGCGCTCGCGACCGCCGACTGCGCGGCGGCGACGCGCGCTTCGGCGGCTTCGCGCGCCGCGAGCGCCCGATCGTATTCGCGTTTCGACGCCGAGTCGGATTCGTACAACGCCGCCACGCGCCGGAACTCCTCGGCCGCCTGGCCGGCACGCGCCTGCGCCTCGGCGAGGGCGGCCCGGGCCTGCCCGAGGGCCGCCTGTTGCTCGACGTCGGTAAAGCGCAGGATAGGGGCGCCCGCCTCGACGTAATCATCGACGTCGTAGAAAACTTCTGCGACCCGGCCGGCTGTCTGCGCCGATACGGTCGCCTGGTTGACAGCCTCTACGGTGCCGTCGAACAGGCGCTCGCGTGGCGCTGCCTCGAGCACGGCGGTAATGACGGTGAACGGTAGCTCCCGGGCGTACCCGGGCAAAGACATGGCCGCGGCGAGCAGCGCGATGCTGATCCGCCTGGTCGCGGGGATGGGATCTGGTACCTGCATGGCTCAGTGTTCCTCGTCAGGTGTCGTGCAGAAGATCGAGTGGAGCGTCTCGAGGACCGCCCGCGCCTCGTCGCCGGCGAGCGAGTAACAGCGTGTTTGCGCCTCGGTCCGTACCGTGACCAGGCCGTCGCGACGCAGCAATGCGAGGTGCTGCGAGATCGTCGACTGGCGCGTATCCAGGCGCATCGCGAGTTCGTTGACCGAGTGCTCCCGCACGACGAGCTGGCACAGGATCAGGAGCCGCACGCGGTTCTGCATTGCGCCGAGCAGCCTGCTCGCGCGGCCAGCAACCGCACGCATGGCGTGCAGATCGAATTCGCGGCCGATGGCGCGGGGGGCGTTGCCGGGCGATTCCATCACAGGGTCCCCGCTGCGCGCGCGAGCCGCAGTCCGGCGAGCACGAGCTCGAAACGCGCGGCATCCCGGTTGCCAAGCGCCTGTTCGCGGAGTGCTTCCGCGTCGAGGACGTCGGCATGGGTTCCTGCGCCGGCGGCGTAGCGGTTGCGGACGACGCGGAGGTTCTCGTTCGCCTGGTCCACGGCACGCTCGGCGACGGCAAGCCGGCTCTGTGCCTCGATGCGATCGTGCCAGGCGCGGCGCACCTCGAGCGCGATCGACGTTTCGAGATCGGCGCGGCTGTGTCCGAGCGCCGCGGCCCGGCTGGCGAGCGCCGCGGCCCTGCGTCTGCTTTCGCCGCCGTCGAAGAGGCGCCAGGACAGCGACACGCCGGCCATCCAGAATGCGTCGTCGTCGAGGAATTCGTTCTCGAGGAACATGTAGCCGCCGGTGACGGCCAGCTGCGGGCGCGCTGCGGCGCGCGCCGCAGCGGACTGTCGCTGCAGTGCGCGGGCCTGGCTCGCGATTGCGTCGAGCTGCGGGCGTCGCTCGATTGCCAGGAGGATCAGCCCGTCGAGGTCGCGGTCGGCCGGGACGAGGTCGTCGATCGCAAGTGCCGGATCGAGGGCTACCGCGGAATCGAGCGGCCGGCCGAGGAAGCGGTTGTAGTCGGCCCGCGCGTAATCCAGCGCGTTGCCTGCAGCCAGCCGTCGCTGCTCCGCGTTGGCGAGCGTGACGCTGGCCGCGAGGTATTCGTTGCGGGGGATCGCGCCGGCCTCGAAGCGCTTGCGCGTGTTCTCCGTGTGCGAGGCGAGGGACGCGACGATGGACCCGGCGACGGCGACGGCGCTCTCGGCTTCGAGTACGGCGACGTAGCGTTCGGCGGTCCCGAGCTTGATGTCCTGCGTGACGATTGCGAGCCGGTCAGCCGCGGCGCGGGCCCCCGCCTCGGCCGCGTCGATGCCGGCGCGGATGGCGCCGCCGGTGTAGAGCGGCAGGCCGAGTTCTGCCCCGGCGCGCACGAAGTCGTCAGCTGCGAAGAGCGGCGCGGAAACACCCCCCAGCGCGAAGTTCGGTGCCGCGTCCAGGTGCGTGTAGTTCGTGGACAGGCCGAGTTGCGGGCGCCGCGCGGCGCGGGCGCGCTCCAGGTCGAAGCCGGCCGCCTCGAGTTCGGCGCCGGCCGCGGCGATCTGCCGGTGCGAGGCGAGCGCCGTCTCCCAGGCGTCGTGCAGCGTCTCCGCGTCCGCACGCAGGGTAGCGAGCAGGCAGATCAGGATCGAGATACTGGTCAGCGTCTTCATCGGCAAGGCGGGTCTCGCGATCGGGATCGGTGCAGGATACTATATTATAGTATTCGAATATACAAATATACGTATTTTCCCGTTGCTGCGACTGGCGCGGGCGACACCGTTCCGCTGCAGGCGGGCGCATCGCGCCGACTTGCGGAGCCGCCGGGCGCGGGTTCCAATGCCGGTGTGGAGGAACGACGACGCGTCGACGTCGCGATCGTCGGCGCGGGAATCGCCGGCATCGCGACGGCCTATTACGCCTGTGCGGCCGGGCGCAGGCCGTCGGTGCTCCTCGTCGACCCGCGGCCGCCGATGAGTTTCACGAGCGCCCGGTCCGGCGACAACTTCCGGAACTGGTGGCCGCATCCGGCGATGACGGCGTTCACGAATCACAGCATCGACCTCCTCGAAACGATCGCGGCAGAGGCGCCGGATGCGGTCGGGCTGCGCCGGCGCGGCTACCTGCTCGCGACGCGCCGAGCCGACATCGATGACCTGCTCGCGGACCTCCAGGCCGGCTACGGCGAGTCCCCGGCCGACGCAATACGCATCCACGAGCGCGCCGCCGGGAGCTACCTCCAGAGCGGCGCGACCGGCCCGCGCCCGGCGCCGCGGGGCGTTGACGTGCTCAGCTCGCCGGCTCTCGTCGCCGCGGCCTGGCCTGCGCTCGCGCCGGGAATCAGGCACCTGCTGCACATCCGGCGCGCGGGAGAGCTGGACGGCGCGAGCCTCGGGGCCTGGATGCTGAAACGCGTCCGCGCGGCGGGCGGCCGGCAGCTGCGCGGACGCTGCAGGGCCGTCACCGGACACTCGCCGTTCACGCTCGAGGTCGAAACGGACGACGGCACCGCGTCCGTGACCGCCGATGCGGTCGTCAACGCGGCCGGGCCGTTCGCGGGCGAGGTTGCCGCCATGCTCGACGTCGAGCTGCCGGTCGAGAGCGTCTTCCAGCAAAAAATCGCGTTCGAGGACACGAAAACGGCGGTGCCGCGCGACCTGCCGTTTTTGGTCGACCTCGACCCGGTGACCCTCGACTGGCCGGCGGAGGTCCGCGACGAACTCCTGGCCGACCCGGCACTGGCCCGATGGGCAAACGAGATAAAAAGGCCAAAGGTAAAAATACACACGGCCGTAAGCAAAAAATATTTGTTTAGTTTAATCATGGAACAATCCATCCTGGTTTGCAAAAACACACATTGAACGACAGAAACGGCTTGGCA
>JAWWBD010000035.1:0-19990 GCA_033721115.1 Woeseiaceae bacterium
GCCGAGCGAGCTTAAGCGAGCCCGCATACCCGGTAGCGCGCCGACAGGCCGAACGAATCGCGGCCGTGGGCCGCGCCTACGGGGCGAGTTCGGCGGTGACGCGGTCGACGGCGGTCTTCGTTTTCGCGACGATCGTGTCGACGTCGTCGCGGGTGACGATCAGGGGCGGCGCGAAGCCCAGCGTGTCCGACTGTGGCATGGCGCGGGCGATGAGGCCCTCCTCGAGGCAGGCGGCGGCAATGCGCGCCGCGACCTTTTGCGCCGGATCGAAAGCCGCCTTCGTCTCCCGGTCGGCCACGAACTCGAGCGCGGCCAGGAGCCCGACACCGCGGACTTCGCCGACCAGCGGGTGCTCGGCGAAGGTCTCCGTCAGTCGCTCGCGGAAATAGTCGCCGACGTCGCGTGCATTCCCGGCGAGATCCTCGGATTCCAGGATATCGAGGTTCGCGAGCGCGGCCGCCGTGCCCAGCGCATGCGCGGAGTAGGTCCAGCCGTGGCCGATCGGGCCGAATTTTTCTGCCCCCTGCTCAAGCACGTTCCAGACCTTTTCGCCGACGATGACGGCAGATAGGGGCGCATAGCCGCTGGTCAGGCCCTTCGCGCAGGAGACCAGGTCGGGCTCGATGCCGTACCGCTCGCAGCCGAAGTCGTAGCCGATCCGGCCGAAGCCCGTGATGACCTCGTCGGCGATCAGCAGGATGTCGTACTTCGCCAGCACCCCCTGGATCGCGTCCCAGTAACCCGCGGGCGGCGGGACGATCCCGCCCGTGCCGAGCACGGGCTCGCCGATGAAGGCCGCGACCGTCTCGGGACCCTCGTCGAGAATGAGTCGCTCGAGTTCGTCCGCGCAATGCTGCGCGAATTCCGGCTCGCTCATGCCGGGCGGCGCGTTGCGCCAGTGGTGCGGCGTCACGGTGTGCCGGACGATGTCGAGCGGCAGGTTGAAGTGCTGCTGAAACAGGGAGAGCCCCGTCAGGCTGCCCGTGATCACGCCGGAGCCGTGATAGGCGCGCAGCCTCGAGATGATTTTCCGTTTCTGCGGCTGCCCGCGCACGTGGTGGTAGTACCAGGCGAGCTTCATCTGCGTCTCGTTCGCATCCGAGCCCGAGGTTCCGTAGAAGACCCGGCTCATGCCGGCGGGCGCCATGCGGATGATGCGCTCGGAAAGCCGGATCAGCGGTTCGTTCGAATGCCCCACGTAGGCGTGGTAGTAGGCGAGCTTCTGCGCCTGTGCGTAAATCGCATCGGCGATCGACCGGCGGCCGTAGCCCACGTTGACGCAATAGAGCCCCGCGAAGGCGTCCAGCAACCGGTTGCCCTTGCGGTCGGTGATGTAGATGCCGTCGCCCGACTCGATAATGCGCGGCGTGCCGAGCGCGCCGCTCGCGTGCGCCTTCAGATCCGTCGCGGGGTGAAACACCGTCGCGCGGTCGATTTCCTCGAGCGTCAATGTACCGTCTCTGCTCCTGCCCATGGCTACACCTGCACCGGCAAAAGTGCGATTCTGGCATAGTAGCCTCACGATCCGCATCGGCCGTGCAGGGACGGGAGCAAGAGCCGAATGCCGCGCTGGCGGCACGGCCGCGGGATCGCCGGCTGACGACGGCGAATTTGCAGAGAGACCCCATGAGCGACGACATTGTCCGTTTCGAACCCAGGCCCATGAAGATCAGCGTGCTGACCGCCGCGCTGCAGGAACTGACGCCGCGCGAGAAGCGCGACGCCGACCCGGACCTCGCCATCGAGGAATGGCTCGACTTCGCGCGGGAGATCGGATCGCCCTACATCCAGCTCTCGGCCGCGCTGCACCCGAGCGTCAGCGACGTGCCGGCCGAGGCCATGCTCGACCCGGTGGCCAATACGCTCGACCTGCGCGAGCCTTTCGACGAGAAGCGCGCCGCGCGTGTCAGGGCCGCGATGCAGGCGACCGGCGTCGGCCTGTCGGACCTGGGCTACTTCGACAATCTGCTCGTCGCCGACGCCGACGCGCGGAAGCTCAAGCACGACTTCATGCTGCGTGTCTTCGACGCGGCCGTGCTGCTCGGGACCGACGCGGTCTGCGGGTTCGTGGGCCGCAACTACGACCTCGAAATGGATGCCAATCTCGACATGTTCGAACAGGTGTTCATCCCCTTGCTCAAGGAAGCGAAGTCACGGGGGCTGACCTACCGCGTCGAGCAGTGCCCGATGCCCGGCTGGACGCCGCTCGATCGCTGGCACAACAACATCGCCTACGCGCCCGGCCCCTGGATCGCGCTGCACCGCATCTGCGAGAAGCACGGCGTCGGTGACCAGTTCCGCATCCACTACGACCCGTCCCACTCGGTGCTGATGGGGCAGGACACGCGCTCGATGTTCCAGTACCTGGCCGACGAGGGCTACGCGTTCCTGATTGACGGTTTCCACGTCAAGGGCCAGGTGGTCGACTCGCGGGGGATCTCTGCCTGGGGCTACGGCGGCCAGACGATGCAGCGCGGCGACTGGCAGGATGGCGAACCGTCCGCCGATCCCGCCGACCAGGTCAATGCCTGGAAAAAACAGGTCGCGATCTGCGAGCACGAACTGCCCGGCACGGCGCGGCACGATCCGCTCGGCTACCTGCAGAACCGGACCGTCGACTGGCTCGACCACCAGCTCGCGGCCCGCGAACTGCTCGACATCGACCCGGCGGAGATCTACCTGGTCGTGGAGCACGAATACCCGCCGGCGCGCATCCAGGACCGGGACCGGCTCGCCCCGATCCTCGCGGGGTCCATCGCGTTCACGAGAGCGATCGACGAGGCCGCCGCGGCGATGTACGCCCTGCAGCACGAAGTGATGGCGGCACAGGGCATCCCGGTACAGGGCTACGGCAGGGAGGCGTATCGCTCATGAGCTACGACGGAATCGAGAAGTTCCAGCCGCTGCGCGGCGGCATCGTCGGCGGTGGGCAGGGCGCGTTCATCGGCGCCGTGCACCGCGTCGCAGCCGAACTCGACGGCGCCGCCCGGCTCGTCGCCGGCGCGATGTCGTCGCAGCCCGACAAGGCGCACGCGAGCGCCGCGGCCTGGGGCCTCGCGCGTTCCTACGACTCCTTCGAGGCTATGGCGGAAGCGGAGGCGGCGCGCGACGACGGCATCGACTTCGTCATCGTTGCGACGCCCAATCACCTGCACCTGCCGGTCGCGCGCGTGTTCCTCGAAGCCGGGATCCACGTCGTCTGCGACAAACCGCTGGCCGCGAACCTGGAGCAGGCCGAAGCCATCGCGGAGGCGGTCAGCGAGTCCGGTCGGCTGTTCGCGCTGACGCAGACCTACACCGGCTACCCGATGGTCCGGGAGGCGCGGGACTTCGTCGCTTCCGGCCGGCTGGGCAAGTTGCGCAAGGTGCAGGTCGAATACAACCAGGACTGGCTGAAGGACCCGATCGAGCAGGACGGCCAGAAACAGGCGGCCTGGCGCACCGACCCCGAGCGCGCCGGGATCGGCGGCTCGGTCGGTGACATCGGCACCCACGCGCAGAACCTGCTCGAGTTCGTCACGGGCACGGAAGTCGAATCCGTCTGTGCCGAGCTGACGAGTTTCGTCAAGGGCCGCAGGCTCGACGACGACGCGAGCATGCTGCTGCGCCTGTCTGGCGGCGGCCGCGGCACGCTCGTTTGCTCACAGGTTGCCTGCGGCGAGGAGAACAACCTGATCCTCAGGCTGTACGGGACCGACGCAGGACTTGAGTGGCGGCAGCTGGAGCCGAACACGCTGATCGTGAAGCCGGCCGGCAAGCCCTGGGAATACTGGCGCACGGGGCAGGGCTATCTCGGCGAGGCTGCAGCGAGAGCCGCCCGCACGCCGGCCGGGCATCCGGAGGGCTACCTCGAGGCGTTGGCCAATATCTACAACGATTTCCTGGCCGACGTGCGCCGGGTCCAGGCCGGCAAGTCGCCGCGCGGCGCCTACCCCGGCGTTGCCGAGGGCCTGCGCAGCATGCGCTTCGTCGCCGCCGCCGTGGCAAGCGCACAGCAGGGCGCGACCTGGACCACCGTCTGAGCCGGGGCGGGCCCGGACTATCCCGTCAGGATCCGGCGTCGTCGACCTCGTCGCGGAACATGACGAGGAAAAACACGAGGACCAGCAACGCGAAGCCGGCCGGCACGTACCAGAAGTCCTGCCAGCGCGCGAGGCTCAGCGTTGCCGCATCGCCCAGGAACAGCCGGTACAGTTCGCCCGCGACCTGCGCACCGATCAGCATGCCGACGCCGTAGGTGACGAGTACCAGGAAGCCCTGCGCCTGGCCCCGGATCGCGGGCCTCGATTTCTTGTCGACGTAGATCTGGCCGGTGACGAAGAAGAAGTCGTAGCAGATGCCGTGCAGCAGGATGCCGGTCGCGATGGTCCAGAACACCGCGTCGGGGGCGCCGACGGCAAAGAGGCAATAGCGCAGCACCCACGCGGCCATGCCGATCGCGAGCATCCACTTGACGCCGAGCCGCGCGAACAGAAGCGGCATCAGCAGCATGAAGGCCACCTCCGACATCTGGCCCAGGCTCATCAGCGACGAAGGATTGGGCAGCAGGCTGACGAGGGCATTGTCCGCACCCTGGTCGTAGACGGCATTGGCCGCGTAAATCGGTGCGAAGTTGTAATAGGCCGCCAGCGGGATGCAGATCAGGAGCGAACTCGCGATGAAGACGTAGAACGGCCTGCCGCCGAGGCGTGCCAGTGCGTCGATGCCGGCGATGCTCCGGAGCGATACCGGCTCGCCGGCCGCGGGCGGCGGCGTGTGCGGCAGCGTGAAGCTGTAGACCCCGAGCAGGAGACTCGCGGCCGCCGTCGTGTAGAGCGGCAGCGGGGTCCGGTCGGGCAGCTCGCCGCCGCTGAACTGGCCGAGCACGAAACCGATGAAGAGTCCTGCGACGATCCAGCCGATGGTGCCGAAGACGCGGATCAGCGGGAACTGCCGTTCCTGGTTCTCGATGTTGTGGAACGCGAGCGAGTTCGCGAGACCGAGCGTCGGCATGTAGCAGAGGTTATAGAGCAGGAGCAGCAGGATGAAGACCAGCGGCGAGGCCGTCGCCGAGGGCACGGCGAGCATCACGAGACCACCCAGGATGTGCAGGAGTCCGAGTACGCGCTCGGTCGAGAAAAACCGGTCCGCGACGAGGCCTAAGAAAAACGGCGCGATGATGGCCGCGATCGGGTTCACCGTGTACGGCCAGTGCGTAAGGTCGGCCATGCCGTTGGCAGCCATGTAGTTGCCAATCGTGACGTACCACGCGCCCCAGATGAAAAACTGGAGAAACATCATGGTGCTCAGACGGGAGCCGATGGCCTTTTGCATTCTTCTTACTCGTTCGCAGGCAGTTGCCGACGCTACTATTTTTGCGGCCGCCCGGGCCTGCGGGCAACATTAGCAGATATCGGCAGCGAAAGGCCGGCAAGCGATCAAAACGATATGCATCGTCCCGCAGTGAACGAGCCGGTCGGCCGAGGCGCCGGACGGGCCGGAAGCCAGGCATGGAAACCCGCGTAGCCATCATCGGCGGCGGCCCCGCGGGGCTCCTGCTGTCGCAGCTCCTGCACCGGGCCGGCATCGAGACGATCGTGCTCGAGCGCCGCAGTCGCGACTACGTGCTCGGCCGCATCCGCGCGGGCGTGCTGGAACAGGGCCTCGTCGACCTGCTGACCGAGGCGGGCGTCGACAAAAGACTCAGAGAAGAGGGCGAGTCTCACTCCGGCGTCGAGATCGCTTTCCGGGGCGAGTCCTGCCGGATCGCGTTCGACGAGCTCACCGACGGCAAGGTGGTCACCGTCTACGGCCAGACCGAGGTGACGCGCGACCTGTACGAGGCCCGCGATGCGCTGGGCGGCACCGTGATTCACGACGTCGACGACGTGCGCATTAACGACCTCGATTCGGACCGGCCGTCGGTGACCTTCGCCAAGGACGGGACGACGAGCCGGATCGACTGCGACTTCGTCGCGGGCTGCGACGGCTTTCACGGGGTCAGCCGGGGCATGCTGCCGAAGAACGTCCGGCGCACGTTCGAGCGGGTCTATCCCTTCGGCTGGCTCGGAATCCTGTCCGAGACGGCCCCCGTCGCCCCGGAGCTGATCTACGCATCGCACGACCGCGGCTTCGCGCTGTGCTCGCTGCGCTCGCGGACGCTCAGCCGCTACTACGTGCAGTGCGCGCTCGACGACACGCCGGAGGACTGGCCCGACGAGCGCTTCTGGGACGAGCTGAAAACCCGCCTCCCGGGAGAAGTCGCGGCGGCGCTCGTGACCGGGCCCTCCATCGAGAAGTCGATCGCGCCACTTAGGAGCTTCGTCTGCGAGCCCATGAGCTGGCGGCGGCTGTTTCTGGCCGGCGACGCGGCGCACATCGTGCCGCCGACCGGCGCGAAGGGACTCAACCTCGCGGCGTCCGACGTCTGTTACCTGTCGCGAGCCTTCATCGCGTTCTACGGCAAAGACGACGAAACGGGTCTCACCGGCTACTCTGACGCCGCGCTCGCCCGCGTCTGGAAGGCCGAGCGCTTCTCCTGGTGGATGACCAAGCTCCTGCACCGGTTCCCCGACAGTAGCGACTTCGACGTCCGCATCCGGCAGGCGGAATTCGACTACCTCAGGAGCTCGCGGGCGGCACAGACGGCACTCGCGGAAAACTACGTCGGTCTGCCATACTGAATCGACCCGGGGAGCGACGATGGCGGCGAGAAACCTCGAAGACGTACTGCGCGAAGCCGGCAACCCGGTCGACATGCTGCGCAACTCCGGTATCGGCGCCTACGTGTACCCGGTCGTGCCCACCGAGTTCTCGAACTGGCGCGACGAGCAGCGCGCCTGGCGCGAAACGGTCGTCCTGTACGACCAGACCCATCACATGGTGGACCTCCACATCGACGGCCCCGGTGCGCTGCAGCTGGTGTCGGCACTCGGCATCAACAGTTTCGCTGACTTCCCCGTCGGCCGCGCGAAACAGTTCGTGCCCGTGAGCCACGCGGGCTACGTCATCGGCGACGGCATCCTGTTCCATCTTGCGGAACGCTCGATGGTGTTCGTCGGGCGCGCGCCGGCCGCCAACTGGCTGCGGTACCACGCCGAGACGGGCGGCCACGACGTCGAGGTGGACTACGACGACCGTTCGCCGTCGATGCCGATGGGCCGGGCCGTCACCCGGCAGAGCTACCGGTTCCAGATCCAGGGCCCGAACGCCTGGCAGGTCATCGAGAAACTGAACGGCGGCCCGGTGGAGGAGATCCCGTTTTTTCACCTGGGCAGCATCCGCATCGGCGGCCGCGAGGTCCGGGCGTTGCGCCACGGCATGGCCGGCGCGCCCGGGCTCGAGATCTTCGGGCCCTACGAGCACTATCTCGACGTCCGCGAAACCATCGTCGAGGCCGGTCGCGAGTTCGGGCTCGAACTGGTCGGCTCGAGGACCTACGCGACCAACACGCTGGAGTCGGGCTGGATACCGTCGCCCTTGCCGGCCGTCTATACCGGCGAGGCGATGCGGCCGTACCGCGAGTGGCTGCCCGCGACGAGCTACGAGGCCGTGAGTTCGATCGGCGGCAGTTTCGTCTCGAAGAACATAGAGGACTATTACCTGACGCCGTACGCCATGGGTTACGGACCGTTCATCCGATTCGACCACGATTTCATCGGCCGCGATGCGCTCGCGGCAATGGACCCGGCGCGCGAGCGGCGCAAGGTCACGCTGGTTTGGCGCGGCGAGGACGTGGCGAGAATCATCGCGTCGTTCTTCACGGGCGAGACCAACTGCAAGTACTTCGACCTGCCGCTCGCGAACTATGCTTCGTCAAGCTACGATGCCGTCACGCAGAACGGCAGGACGGTCGGGTTGTCGATGTTCACGGGCTACACGTTCAATGAGAGAAAAGTACTCTCGCTCGCCGTCGTCGATCCGGACATCGAGATCGGCGACGAGGTGACGGTACTCTGGGGCGAACCCGGCGGCGGCACGGCCAAGACGACCGTGGAGCGTCACGTGCAGTGCGAAGCGCGCGCCGTGGTGAGCCCGGTGCCGTATGCGCAAGCGGCCCGCGAGAACTATGCCGCGGGCTGGCGCAGCGGCGCCGCCGGGACGTGATGCCGGGGCCCTCCCCGCGATGAGCCGCGACCCGCGCGAGATCCTCGCGACCGAACCGATGGGCCGGCTGCAGGTCGTCGCGGTCACCATGTGCATCCTGCTGACGGCGCTCGACGGCTTCGACGTGCTGTCGATCAGCTTCGCCGCCCCCGGGATCGCGGCCGAGTGGGGTATCGACCGGGCCGCGCTCGGCCTCGTGCTGTCGATGGAACTGATCGGCATGGGCGTGGGCTCGCTCATGATCGGCACCGTCGCCGATCACTTCGGCCGCCGGCCGATGATCCTCGCCTGCCTCGTCGTGATGACGGCCGGCATGGGGCTCGCGGCGACCGCCGATACGCTGGCCGTGCTCTCCGTGTATCGCTTCGTCACGGGCCTGGGCATAGGCGGCATGCTGGCGTCGACCAACGCGATGGTGGCCGAGTACGCGAACGACAGGCACAGGAGCCTCGCCGTCGCGCTGATGGCCGGCGGCTATCCGCTGGGCGCGGTCGTCGGCGGCTCGATCGTCTCGGTGTTGCTGGTCTGGTACGACTGGCGCTCGGTCTTCGTCTTCGGCGCGGTGCTGACGGCGCTCTTCATTCCGCTGGTCTGGTTCCTGCTGCCGGAGTCGGTTTCCTACCTCGCGGAAAAGCGGCCGCGCGGCGCCCTTGCGCGGGTGAACCGCACGCTCGAACGCATGGGTCACGCCGCCGTAGCGGAGTTACCCGCGCCGCAGGAGGCGGTCAGCACGTCCGGGCTCGCGGCGCTGTTCCGGCCCGGGCTCGTCAGGGTCACGGTCCTGCTGACCGCGGCCTACTTCGCGCACATCATGACCTTTTACTTCATCATCAAGTGGATCCCGAAGCTGGTCGTCGACATGGGTTTCGCGGCACCGCTCGCAGGCAGCGTGCTGGTCTGGTTCAACGTCGGCGGCATGACGGGTTCGGTGCTGCTGGGGCTCCTGACGCATCGCTTCGACCTGCGCCGGCTCGTGATCGCATTCCTTCTGCTCGCAAGTATCGCCGTCGTCGTCTTCGGCCAGGGCCAGGCCGACCTCGTGCAGCTCTCGGTGGTCGCGGCGCTGGGCGGCTTTTTCACCAACGCCGCCATCGTCGGGCTCTACGCGCTGTTTGCACAGTCGTTCCCGACCGCCGTCCGCGCCGGTGGCACCGGGTTCGCGATCGGCGTGGGTCGCGGCGGGGCGGCGCTCGGGCCGATCGCCGCAGGGCTGCTCTTCGTCGCCGGAGCATCGCTGCCATTGGTCGCGCTGGTCATGGCGACGGGCTCGGTCATCGGCGCCGGCGCGCTGGCGCTGCTGGGGCGGAGTGCCGGGCGGTAGCCGCTCCCGGCGCGCGGGGCGTTACTGCACGCTCTGCCAGTGCGCGTCGGTCGCGACCATGGTCAGTACGTCGTACTGCGCGACGATCTCGTCGTCCTGGTTCGTAATCTCGGCGTCCCAGCGCACCTCGCCGTAGCCTGTATCGCCCCTGAGCGTCTTCTGCTTGCAGGTCAGGCGCACGCGCATCGCGTCGTCGTAATTGAGCGGCGTCAAGAAGCGCAGATTGTCGATGCCGTAATTCGCGAGCACGGGCCCGAACTCGGGTTCGACGAACAGCCCCGCCGCGAACGAGACGATGAGATAACCGTGTGCGACCCGGCCCTCGAAGAACGGGTTTTTCTTCGCGGCTTCCTCGTCGGTGTGGGCGTAGAAGGTATCGCCCGTGAAATCAGCGAAATGGTTGATGTCGTCGAGCGTGACTTTTTTCGGCTCGCTCGTGAACGTGTCGCCGAGCGCGAGCTGCTCGAACGTCTTGCGGAACGGGTGCACACTCGGGTCCTTTTCCTCGGCGCCCCGGATCCAGCGATTCCCGATGACCGACAGCGTCTCGGGCGAGCCCTGCAGCGCCGTGCGCTGCATGTAGTGCAGGACGCCGCGCACGCCGCCCATCTCCTCGCCGCCGCCGGCGCGGCCCGGGCCGCCGTGCACGTGGTGTGCGAGCGGAGAGCCGTGGCCCGTCGACTCCTTCGCGCAGTGGCGATTGATGACGAGCATGCGGCCGTGATAGGCCGCCGTGCCCAGCACGAGTTCGCGGGCGACGTCGTTGTCGTTGGTGACGATGGACCCGGCCAGGCTGCCGTCGCCGAGGTTTGCGAGTTCGATGGCTTCGCCGAGGTCGTCGTAGGGCAGCACGGTGGCGACCGGTCCGAAAGCCTCGACCGAGTGCACGGCCCTGGCCGTCAGCGGCTTCTCGCACAGGAGCAGGGTCGGCATGAAGAACGCACCGTGGCGCGGGTCGGCATCGACCGGCTTGAAGTCGTCGGTGCCGCCGAAGACGACCTCGGCTTCCCGCGCAAGCTCGGCAACGCGTCCGCGGACCTCGTCGCGCTGGCCGTGGCTCGCGAGCGCGCCCATGTCGACTTCCTTGCTCGCCGGGTTGCCGATGCGGATTTCCGCGAGCGCGTCGGCGAGCGCCCTGACGACGTCGCCCGCGAACGCTGCGGGCGCGATGATGCGGCGGATCGCCGTGCACTTCTGACCCGCCTTCGCGACCATCTCGTTCTTCACTTCCCGGATGTAGAGATCGAACTCGGGCGTGCCCGGTTTCGCGTCGGGGCCGAGGATCGACATGTTGAGCGAGTCGGTCTCCGCCGTGAACGCGACGGACTCGCCGACGATGCGCGGATGCGCTTGGAGTTTCTCCGCCGTCGTCTTGGAGCCGGTGAACGCGATCGTGTCCTGGCAGGTGAGGTGATCGAACAGGTCGCCGATCCCGCCGCAGATGAGCTGCAGGCTTCCCGGCGGCAGGATGCCGGTTTCGACGATGCGCCGTACGACCCGCTCGGTGAGATAGGCCGTGCTCGAGGCCGGCTTGACGATGGCGGGCACGCCCGCGATGAGCGTCGGCGCCAGCTTCTCGAGCATGCCCCAGACCGGGAAATTGAAGGCATTGATGTGGATCGCCGCGCCCAGTTTCGGTGTGCAGATGTGCTGGCCGACGAAGGTGCCGTTCCTGGACAACTGCTCCACGTTGCCGTCGAGGTAGACATGGTCGTTCGGCATCTCGCGCCGCGCCTTGGACGAGAACACGAACACCGTCGAGATGCCGCCGTCGATGTCGGGCCAGCTGTCGCGGCGGGTGGCGCCGGTCTCGGTCGACAGCGCGTAGAATTCTTCCTTGATCTCGTTGAGGTGCTTCGCAAGCGCTTTCAGCATCTCGCCGCGCTCGTGGAACGTGAGCTTCTGGAGGTTGGGGCCGCCGACCGACTTTGCGTGCCCGAGCATGCTCTTGAAGTCGAGCCCGTCGCTCGTGATCGCGGCGACCGGCTCGCCCGTGACCGCCGAGGCCAGGACGCGACCCTCGCCGTCACCTTCGATCCAGCGGTCCTGTACAAGGTTGCCGAGTTTGTGCATGATTCAAAATTCTCAGGATTCGTCAGGTTTTCGTATCACAATATACGCTGCCGAGGCCGCCGCGCAAGCGCCGTCCCGATGACCCGGTCGATGACCCGCAACGATGACCCAGACCGATGACTATTGAATCGATCAGCCGCAAGCTCGTTGCCGAGTTCAGCTCCCGCCGCACGCTGCGCGCGGGGTCGCTGATCACGACGATATTCGGTGATGCGATCGCGCCCCGCGGCGGTACCGTCTGGCTCGGGAGCCTGATCGCCGTGATGCGGGATTTCGGTGCGAGCGAGCGGCTCGTGCGGACGTCGGTCTATCGACTGGCCCAGGACGGCTGGCTGCGCTCGACCCAGGTCGGGCGCCGCAGCTACTACGGCCTGAGCGACGAGGGCCGGGAACGCTTCGAGCAGGCTACGCACCGCATCTACGGCGAGCCGGCAACGGACTGGGACCGGACCTGGTGCCTGGTGTTACTGG
The DNA here is from genome assembly GCA_033721115.1 of Woeseiaceae bacterium. Classification (GTDB taxonomy): domain Bacteria; phylum Pseudomonadota; class Gammaproteobacteria; order Steroidobacterales; family Woeseiaceae; genus UBA1847. The sequence continues at coordinate 11,951 of JAWWBD010000035.1, forward strand.
CCGGCCTCGAGACCGAAGCGCGCGACGTCGCGCGCCAGGAACACGGCTGGCTCGGCTTCGGTAAGTTCTCCGCCAACCTGCTGGCGCACCCGGCGCCGGACATGGCCGATCTCGACACCACGCTCGGGCGGCTGAGGCTGAGCGACGACGTCGTGGTGCTCGAAGCGGAAACCGTGCACAACGAGGCCGGCATGCGCCGGCTGGCACACGACAGCTGGAATCTCGCCGATATCGACGAGCGGTACGCCGGCTTCGTTGCGCGCTTCCGACCGCTGATCACGGCGTCCGGCGCGGAGCAGGCCGTCGCACCCCGGACCGCGTTTCTGATCCGCACGTTGCTGATCCAGGAATATCGCAAGATCCTGTTGCGCGACCCGCAGCTGCCCGCGGAGCTGCTGCCGGCGGGCTGGCACGGTACCGCGGCTTACCAGCTGTGCCGCAATCTCTACCGCGCTATCGTGGCGCCGGCCGAGGCGTTCCTGACCGAGGTCATGGAAACCGCCGACGGGCCGCTGCCGCCGCCGGGCCCCGCGTTTTACCAGCGCTTCGGCGGCCTGGATGCCTGACTGCAGAAAATCCGGGGTCAGAGCCCTTTTCCCGAAAAGCGCTCTGCCCCCTTTTGTGGAGAAACGATAAATGGATGAGCTCGACCGCGCACGCGCCTGCGCCGACACGATGTACGCCAACGATGCGGCGTCGCGGGCGCTCGGCATCGACATCGAGATACCCGCGCCGGGCGCCGCCGTTGCCAGCATGAAGGTTCGCGAGGACATGGCCAACGGCTTCAACGTCTGCCACGGCGGGCTCGTCTTCACGCTGGCGGACACCGCGTTCGCGTTCGCCTGCAATGCCTACGACCGTCTCACGCTGGCGGCGGCGGCGGACGTCGAGTACCTGCGCCCGGCACTCGTCGGTGACGAACTCAGGGCGACGGCGACCGAGGATTATCGCGGCAGCAGGCGCGGCTTCTACACGGTCCGCGTCACCAATCAGCGCGACGAACTCGTGGCGCTTTTCCGCGGGCGGTCGGCCGAGCGCGACGAGTCCGTGCTCTGACCGGGGCCGCGGGCAGTTAAAGTGATACAAAATATCTTGAACAAGAGATAATTTTGTGACACATTGGCGCTGCGCCGTTTGGCCGTATCGGAGAGTGGAATGTACACGCAGGGCCTGGACCAGAAAGGGCAGGGTGACGCCGGGCGCGGCGCGCCGGAGACTGCCGAGCAGCTCGACGCGTTCCAGCGCCGGGTCGATGCCGAAGAGAAGATCGAGGCCAAGGACTGGATGCCCGAGGCCTACCGGCGAACGCTGGTCCGGCAGATTTCCCAGCACGCGCATTCCGAGATCATCGGCATGCAGCCCGAGGGCAACTGGCTGACCCGTGCGCCCTCGCTCAAGCGCAAGACCATCCTGCTGGCCAAGATCCAGGACGAGGCCGGGCACGGCCTGTATCTCTACAGTGCCGCCGAGACGCTCGGCGTGTCGCGCGACCAGATGGTCGCAGACCTGCTGGCGGGCAAAGCCAAGTACTCGAGCATCTTCAACTACCCGTCGCTGACCTGGGCCGATATCGGCGCAATCGGCTGGCTCGTCGACGGCGCGGCGATCATGAACCAGATTCCGCTGTGCCGCTGCAGCTACGGGCCGTACGCGCGGGCGATGGTCCGCATCTGCAAGGAAGAGAGTTTTCACCAGCGCCAGGGTTTCGACATCATGGTGAAACTCTGCAACGGGACCGAGGCGCAGAAGGCCATGGCGCAGGACGCGCTCGACCGCTGGTGGTGGCCGTCGCTGATGATGTTCGGGCCGTCCGACAGGGATTCGAAGCACTCCGCCCAGTCCATGGCCTGGAAGATCAAGCGCTTCTCGAACGACGAACTCCGGCAGAAGTTCATCGACGTGACGGTGCCGCAGGCCGAGTTCCTGGGCCTGAAGGTCCCCGACGACGCGCTCGAATTCGACGAGGCGACCGGGCACTACCGGCACGGCGAGATCGACTGGCAGGAGTTCATGGACGTGATCGCCGGCAACGGGCCCTGCAACGCCGAGCGCATGGCGAAACGCAGGAAGGCGCACGACGACGGCGCGTGGGTCCGCGAGGCAGCCCGCGCATACGCCGAAAAACAGGCCGCCCGCGCAGCAGCCTGAAAAAGGTGCAAAAAAGGTGTCAGGTTTATTTTTTGGAAAAATAAACCTGACACCTTTTTTAACCTGACCCCTTTTTTGCAGACCCCTTTTTCGGGGTGACGGAGGTGTGACCATGACAGGTAAAGAATGGCCGCTTTACGAAGTCTTTATTCGTTCGAAAGCCGGATTGAGTCACCGGCACGCGGGCAGTATTCACGCCGCTGACGACCAGATGGCGCTGGACGCCGCGCGCGACACCTACACGCGTCGCGGCGAGGGCGTCAGCATCTGGGTCGTGCGCTCGAGCGAGATCGTGGCCTCCGACCCGGCGGAGACGGCCGCCTTCTTCGAGCCGGCCGAGGACAAGATCTACCGGCACCCGACCTTCTACGAAATGCCGGACGGGGTCGAGAACCTGTGAATCGCGACGAAGCGCTCCTTGCCTACGTCACCCGGCTGGGCGACAACGCGCTGATCCTCGGCCAGCGCATGACCGAGCTCGTGGCGTCGTACCCGGAACTCGAAGAGGAGCTCGCCAACGCCAATTTCGCGCTCGACTACCTCGGCCAGGCGCGCATGTTCTACACCTACGCGGGCGAACTCGAAGGCAGAGGCCGCGGTGAGGACGACTTCGCTTTCCGGCGCGACGAGCACGAGTTCAGGAACTGCCTCCTGCTCGAGCAGCCCAACGGCCACTTCGGCGACTCGATCGCAAAGCTCGTGCTGTTCGACGTGTTCTACCTGCACCTGCTGGCCGCGCTCAAAGCCTGCACAGACCGGCGCATCGTCGAGATCGCCACCCGCGCCGAGAAGGAAATACGCTATCACCTGCGGCACAACCGCCTGTGGCTCGTCCGGCTGGGCGACGGCACGGAAGAAAGTCACCACCGCGCGCAGCAGTCGATCGACCGGCTCTGGAAATACACGGGCGAGCTGTTCGCGGCCGACAGCATCGACGAAGCGTTCCGCGACGCATTCGACGGACCGGATCTCGAGGCGATCCGCGAGCGCTGGCACGCCGATGTAAACGCGATCCTCGCCGAGGCGACACTCGCGATGCCGGAAGACGGCTGGATGGCATCCGGCGGCAAGGCCGGCCGGCACACGGAACATTTCGGCTATCTGCTGGCCGAGATGCAGTACCTGCCGCGGACGCACCCGGGGGCCGAGTGGTAACCGCAACGGTCAGCCGCGACGAGGTGCTCGGCTGGCTCGCGGAGGTCGCCGACCCCGAGATCCCCGTGCTCTCGATCACCGATCTCGGCATCGTGCGGGACGTGTCTGTCGCGGGCGATGCGGTCACGGTCGCGCTGGCGCCGACCTATTCCGGCTGCCCCGCGACCGAGGTCATCGAGCAGAGCGTGATCGACGCGCTCACCGGCCGCGGCCTCGACGTATCGATCGACCGGGTCCTCGCCCCGGCCTGGACGACGGACTGGATCACGGCGGCGGGGCGCGAGAAGCTGAAGTCCTACGGTATCGCGCCACCGGAAGCCGGCGGCAGCAAGCGCGAGCTGCTCTACGGCAAGCGCACGGTGCCGTGCCCGCGCTGCGAGTCGACCGACACCGAAGCCGTCTCCGAATTCGGCTCGACACCCTGCAAGGCGTCCTATCGCTGCCGGGCATGTCTCGAGCCCTTCGAGTACTTCAAGTGCATCTGAGGATGTGCGCTGCAGGAGCGGGCCATGCCCGCGATCGCGCCCATGGGGCGCTCCTGCGGGGGATGGATGGATGAAAGAGTTCCATCCGCTGACAATCGAGCGCATCGAACCCGAAACGAAGGACTCGGTGCGCATCGCGCTGGCCGTGCCCGCGGAATTCGACGCCGAGTACGATTTCCTGCCCGGCCAGCACCTGCCGTTCGAAATCGAGCTCGGCGGCAGGAAGCTGCGCCGCACCTACAGCATCTGCTCCGCCGCCGGCGAGCGCCCGCTGGAGATCGGTATCCGCGTGCAGCCCGGCGGCCAGTTCTCGGAATTCGCCGGGCGGGAACTGAAACCGGGTGACGTGCTGAACGCAATGCCGCCGACGGGCCGTTTCCATGTCGAGCCCGACCCGGCACGTGCGACCGACTACGTCGGGTTCGCCGCGGGCAGCGGCATCACGCCGGTCCTGTCCATGATGAAGTCGGTCCTCGCGACCGAGCCGGACAGCCGCTTCATCCTGTTCTACGGCAACCGCAGCCAGGCGACGACGATGTTCGTCGAGGACCTCTACGCGCTCAAGAACCGCTATCCCGAACGCCTGCAGCTGAACTTCGTCTTTTCGCGTGAGGAACAGGAATTCGAGCCCATGGCCGGGCGCCTGGACGGCGACAAGGTGAAAGAGCTCTACCGGCACTTCGGCGCGGGCCTGCGCGTCACCGACGCATTCGTCTGCGGGCCCGACACGATGATCCCCGACGTCACGCGCGCCCTCGTCGAGCTGGGGATGGACGAGGCACGCGTCCACACCGAGCGCTTCGGCGTGCCGCGGAAGGGTCGCGCTGCGCCGCCCGCGAGCGCGCAGCGCGCAGCGGATCACGCCGCGGTAACGATCATCATGGACGGCCACAAGCGCGAGTTCCCGATGCAGCGTGGGGATGAAAACATCGTCGACGCGGCCGCGGAGCACGGCATCGAGCTGCCGTACTCCTGCAAGGGCGGGGTCTGCGCGACCTGCCGCTGCCACCTGCGCGAGGGCGAGGTGAAAATGGCCGCCAATTACGGCCTCGAGCCCTGGGAGGTGGAGCAGGGCTTCATCCTGGCCTGCCAGTCGCGTCCCGTGAGCAAAACGATTACGCTCGACTACGACAAGACCTGAGCACGCCCATGTACAGAAAGTGTCCCGGCATGCTGCTGGCTGCCTGCGCGTGGATTGCTGCCGGATTTCCGGTTGCAGCTCCGGCGCAGGCGGATACCTGCGACGTTACGCTCATGGTCCTCGGCATCGCGCAGGACGCCGGCCGCCCCCAGCTCGGCCATCCGGAGGATCCTGCCTGGACCGACCGTTCGCTCGTGCGCCATGCGGCTTCACTGGCCCTCGTCGACACGCGTGGCGAGGAGCCGCGCCGCTGGCTGTTCGAGGCGACGCCCGACGTCAGGGTGCAGCTCGACATGCTCGACCGGCGATTCCCGACCGAGGCCTACGTCGGCGTCGACGGCATCTTCCTGACGCATGCGCACATCGGGCATTACACGGGTCTCATGCACTTCGGGTTCGAGGCCGCGCGAACCGACGGCGTACCCGTGTACGCGATGCCGGAGCTCAAACGCTTCCTCGAGACCAATGGCCCCTGGGACCAGCTCGTCGACTACGGCAATATCGCAATCGTGCCCCTCGCCGACAACGTATCCGTCGAACTCGCGGATCAGGTGTCGGTGACGCCCTTCGAAGTGCCGCACCGGCGCGAGTACGCGGAAACGGTCGGGTTCAGGATAGACGGTCCCGGCCGGCGCGCGATTTTTATCCCGGACATCGACAGCTGGGAAGCCTTCGACGAGGCGGGCACGCGCATCGAAGCGCTGATCGCGGCCGCCGACCTCGCGTTCCTGGACGCAACCTTTTACGGTGACGAATTGCCGGATATCAGCCGCTTTCCGCATCCGAAAATCCTCGACCAGATGGACCGCTTCGACACGATGGCGGCAAAGGACAAGGCGAAAATCCGCTTCATCCACCTGAACCACAGCAATCCGGCGCTCACACCTGGCTCGAAGGAAGCGCAGACCGTGCAGGCGCGCGGCTACGCGGTCGCGGCGGAAGGCGAGACTCATTGCCTCGAGGCAGGGTACTAGCAGCTTGCATCACGCAGGCGCAGCGGCGGGCCGGCGCCACAGCCAGAGCAGCGACAGCGCCGAGAGCTTCATCATCAGCGCATAGACGATCGCCAGGATCGCGTAATCGGGCCGGCCCAGCACCGACACGGCAAGCACGGCGGCGAGCGACAGGTTCTGCACGCCGACCTCGAACGTCACCGATCGCACCTGGGTCGGCGGGAGGCGGAAACCGCGGCCGAGCAGGTAGCCCGCCGTCATGGCCGAGAGGTTGAGCGTGGCGGCAAGGAGGCCGGCGGCCGGCAGGTTGGCGGCCAGCGAGTCGAGGGAGCTCAGCGTCGTCGTGGTGATGATGGCCAGCAGCAGCACGAATGAGGCGCGGCGCATGTTGTCGAGATTGCGCTCGGCCCAGGCCGGGAACCTGCGGCGGACCAGCATCCCGAGAGCCACCGGCAGTGCCGTCAGCAGCACCAGCGCCTTGAGCACGGCCGCCGCTGGCAGCGCCGGCGCGTCGCCCGCGCCGGAGAAGAAGTCGAGTGCGAACCAGACGATCAGCGGTATCGTGGCGATGGTCAGGACACTCGCGATCGCGGTCAGCGTCACCGACAGCCCGACGTCGCCGCGCGCGACGAACGCATAACCGTTCGACGTGATGCCGCCCGGACAGGCGGCGAGCAGCATGCCGCCGACGGCGACGGGAGCGGGAGGCTCGAACAGCAGGATCAGGCCGAAGGCCAGGACCGGCAGCAGCAGCAACTGGCCGGCGAGCCCGACGAGGACGGCGCGCGGGTAACGGACGATGCGGCGGAAGTCGGCGAGCGTGAGCGACAGCCCCATACCGAACATCATGACGAACAGCATCGGTGGCACGAGGCGCGTGAAAGCGAAGTCGACTAATTGCATTCGTAAGTTATCAAAGATGTATCGGGCCGTGCGCGACGATAACCCATGTTATAGCGTAACCTGTCACCGCGCAGTCGAATGGCGGCTGTCGTGCCGGGCATCAGGTGACAGGGTTCCTGCGTTCGGCGATAGTTGTTAGGGCAAATCTGGATACGGCGACGACGGTGCAGGGCAAGATCGGATTCGAGGAACACATGGCGATCGAGGAGACGATCGCCGAGACCAGGGCTTTCGCGGGCGATTCGGGCAAGTGGGACGAATTCACGCAAGACATACTCGACCTCGACGAGCGCCGGCTCGCGTACATGGACGAGGCCGGCATCGAGCTTGCGATGCTGTCGCTCAATGCCCCGGCCGTGCAGGCGATACTCGATCGCGACGAAGCGATCGCGATGGCAGAGAAGGCGAACGATCGCATGGCGGCCGCGGTCGCCAAACACCCGACGCGCTACCGGGCGCTCGCCGCGCTGCCGATGCAGGACCCGGCGGCGGCCGGCGCCGAACTCCGGCGCTGCATTACCGAGCTGGGATTCAATGGCGCGCTGGTCAACGGCTTCACGCAGCGCGACGTGCCGGACTCGATGATCTATTACGACATCCCCGAGTACCGCGACTTCTGGCAGGTCGTGGCCGACCTGGACGTTCCCTTCTACCTGCATCCGCGCATGCAGATCCCGGAGCAGTCGCGCTGTTACGAGGGCCATCCCTGGCTCCGGAGTTCGCCCTGGGGCTTCGCGGTCGAAACCTCGATCCATGCGCTCCGGCTCTGCGGCTCCGGGCTGTTCGACGATTTCCCGAATCTGAGGATCGTGATCGGTCACCTGGGCGAGGGTATCCCGTTCGGGCTCTGGCGCATCGATGCCAGGATGCACTTCTCGCCGCGCGGCTACCGCGGCAGGCGGCCGCTCGGGGACTACTTCCGCGAACATTTCCACGTGACGATCAGCGGCAACTACAATGACGAGGCGTTTCGCTGCACGCTGGACGTGCTCGGTGCCGACCGCATCTGTTTCTCCTCCGACTATCCCTTCGAGCGAATGCAGGATGCGGCGGACTGGTTCGACAACACGGCCGTGATCGATGACGCGACAAGAATCCGGATAGGTCGGGAAAACGCGATCCGGCTGTTCGGACTGGATATCTGAGGGCCGTGCCAACGGTCTGCTGCGGGTTCTTCGAGATGAGCTGGAAAAAACACGACTACGACGGCATTCCCGGGACCTATGTCTTCGACGGGGAGGCGGCGCACCGGGCC
>JAWWBD010000036.1:0-19067 GCA_033721115.1 Woeseiaceae bacterium
CCACACGCTGGCCAACATCAAGCCCGGCGGCCCGACGCATGTCCGCGTGCCGCGCAATCATCTCTACGCACGCGACGTCACGGCGGACATCTACTCCGCGCAGGCTTTCGCCGGCCGCATGGACCTGCAGCCGGATCCGGCCGAGATCGAGCGCGCGGCGCGGTTCCTGCTCGCGTCGTCGTCGCCGGTCCTCGAGGTCGGCTTCGAGATCAGCCAGTGCGACGCGGTCGAGGCGGTCGTCGAACTCGCCGAGCTGCTGGCAATTCCCGTCGTGCAGCACCGGCGCAGCTTCCACTGCGACTTCCCGAACTTCCATCCGAACCACGTCGGCTATCTCCGGAACCTGCCGAGCTGGTTCAAGCACTACCCGCACAACATCGACTGCTGCCTGAGCATCGGCACGCGTGCGCAGCAGGGCGTCGAGGACTTCATGCGCGGGCGCAACATCCCGCTGATCCACGCGAGCGTCGATCCCGAAAAGATCGGCCGCAACACGCCGGTCGCCTGCGGCCTCGTCGGCGACATCCGCCTGACGGCCGAGGCGCTGGTCGCGGCGGTCAGGAGCCTCGCAAGTCCCGGCCAGCTAACAAAACGCACGCAGGAACGCCGCGAGACGCTCGCCCGCTACACGGCCGAGCGCTTTGCCGGCATCCGCGAGGCGGGCCGCCGGAGCGAGGGCGACCCCGTCCCCTGGCAGCGCATCATGTACGAGCTCGACCAGCTGCTCGAGCCGGACGCCGTCGTCGTCGAGGAACTCGGCGAGGGCGCGCGCACGCTGTTCAGCATCGGGTTCGGGCCGGGCGGCCGGCTCAAGGTCGGCCGCACGACCGGTATGGCGCTCGGCTGGGGCGTCGGCGCCTCGGTCGGCGTCAAGCTGGGCCTGCCCGACCGCCAGGTCGTCTCGATCCAGGGCGACGGGGGGTTCCTGTTCGGCCAGTCAGACTCGCTGTGGACGATGTCGCGCTACGACGTGCCGGTGCTGACGGTCGTGCTGAACAACCGCAGCTACGAGGCAACAAGGCTCCGGATCATGAACCGGGGCGGCGCGGCCGGCGACGCGAACCGCGACTACGTGTCCTATCTCGGCGACCCGGACGTCGACTTCACCCGGCTCGCGGCGGTCTACGGCATTCCGGGCGCGGTCGTGACCAACAGTGCGGAAGTCCGCCCGGCCATCGAAAAAGGCCTCAAGACGCTGGCCGACGGCCGGCCGTTCATGATCGACGCGCGCACCGCCTCCTGGGGCACGGGCGCACAGCTGACCCAGTACCAGAAGTTCTCCGTCGCCGACATCCGGAACCGCAATGTCTAGGCGGTCCGGCGCGCTCGCGCTGCTGCCCGCACTCCTGTTCGCCGTCCCGCTCGCCGGTGCCGAGGAGGAAGAGACCTGGCTCGAGCGCGCAGAGCGGCGTTCGCTCGAGCGCGAGGCGGAGGGTCTCGCGGAACCCTTTCGCGGCATCCGGATCGACGGCGAAATCGAACGCGGGCTGTTCCCGCTGCGCTCGACCGGCGTGTCGACGGAGCCGGTCCGCGCGGCCGCCCTCGCCTTCCTGGCGTCGCTCACGGCCGTGCAGCGCGACGCGACGACGTTCCCGGTCGACGACCCGGAATGGCGCAGGTGGATGAACCAGCACTTCTACCAGGGCCGGGGCACCAGCTTCGCCGACATGAGTAATGCACAGCGCGACGCCGCGCTCGGCCTGCTGCGCGCCGCGCTCAGTGCGAAAGGCCTCGAGCTCACCCGGGACATCATGCGCCTGAATCACACGCTGGGTGAACTCAACGACGACAACTTCGTCGAGTTCGGCGAGTGGCTGTACAGGATCACCGTCATGGGCGAGCCGTCGGTGACCGAGCCCTGGGGTTTCAAGCTCAACGGCCATCATCTCGTGATCAACTACTTCGTGCTGGGCGACCAGGTCGTGATGTCGCCGGCGTTCTTCGGCTCGGAACCCGTCCGGGCCAGGGAGGGCAGGTTCGCCGGCACCGAGATACTGCAACGGGAAGAAAGCTGGGGCCGCGGATTCCTGTGGGGCCTCGACGAGGCACAGCGGGCGGCAGCGGTCATCGCCGCGACGAAAGACGGCAACAACAACGTCGGCGAAGCATTCAGCGACAATCTCGATCTCGAGCGCGCAGGACTTCGCGCAACCGCACTCGATGCCGCGCAGCGCACCGAGCTGCTCGAGCTGATCGCGCTCTACGTCGGCAATATGGACGACGGCCACGCCGCGGTGAAGATGGCCGAGGTGGAAGCGCATCTCGACGACACCTGGTTCACCTGGATCGGCGGCACCGGCGTCGACGCCGTGTTCTATTACCGCATCCTGAGCCCGGTCATCCTGATCGAGTTCGACCACCAGCGGCCCGCGAACCTGAGGCACCTCTACCCGCCGGTGCCGAACCGCGAGCACATCCATACCGTGATCCGCACGCCGAACGGCAACGACTACGGCAGGGATTTGCTGCGCCAGCACCTCGAGGCGCATCCGCACTGAAGCACGGCGGAACCGCCGCCCGGATGCTGACTGCGCGACCGGTGCGGGGCTGAAAGAGGCCGCAGGCGCCGCAGGCCCGCCGCAAGAGCGGAAGAGCGCAGCGGACCTGCAGCGCCGCGACCGTTTCTTGTTCTTCGCGTACCGCCTGGCGGCCCCGAATCGGTACGCGTTTTGTTACTCCACTTAAGCACGCCTGCGGGTAAACAACAATTGCACGCGAATCCAAACCGGTCGCAATGCACCTCGATTCATTTCCATCGAAACGAGTCGCGCGACGCCTCCGGGCAATCGGGGTATAAGAAAGCGCAGCAATCGGGAACGGGCTGGCGGAGGACAGGCGCATGGGCAGGCAAAAACAAAATGCAGTATCGAACGCGACTCAGGATGGCATCGACCGCCGGACGCTGCTCAAGGCGGGGTCCGCACTGGGCGCGGCGAGCCTGCGGGGCGGCGTCGGACGCGCTGCCCGCGCCGAGCCGGGACGCACGATCGGGCTGCCCGGTGCGGAGGAGCTGGTGCCGGAAAACATGCCCGACGGCTTCTCGAAAGCCGAGATGGAGCGGCGCTGGACTAAGCTTCGCGACTGGATGCGCCGCTACGATTACGACTGCCTGATCATTCCGCGGCGCCCCGACGGCAACGCGGACGTCAAGTGGGTCTCCGAGAGCAGCGCGAACTGGGCCGTGTTCCCGCTCGAGGGACAGCCGACGCTGATATTCCGCGGCGGCGACGACAGCCGCTCGGTCGCGGACAACTCACCGGTGGCATTCGATCTCAGGGTCAGCCGCTTCAATCGCTCACAGGTCATCATCGACCGGCTGAAGGAACTCGGCATGCAGCGCGCCCGCATCGGCGTCGGCAACCTGTCGGGGCAGATGCGCAACGACGAGGGCGGCGTGAGCTACACGACGCTTACCAACATCAAGACGGCGCTGCCGCGCGCGAAATACGAATCCGCGGTGCCGCTCCTGATGAAGGTCAAGCTCGAGCGCGGGCCGGAAGAGATCGAGGTCTTGAAGCTCGCGAGCCGTGTCAGCGAGCTCGCGATCCGCGCCATCGTCGAGACGGCCGGTCCGGGCATCGTGCAGCGCGAGGTCTGGTTCGAAGTTTTCAGGACCCTGTTGAACGCTTCCGGCGAGGAGCCGCAGCGCATCTCGATCCGCGCGGGCGACGAAGGAAATACGGCAGACGGCCGGCCGCTCGACGAGGTGATGCAGGCCGGGCAGATCTGCAGCCAGGAACTGGCCGGGCAGGTGCTGGGCTACGCCTCGCAGGTCAACCAGACGATCTGTGTCGGCCCGCCGGCGCCGCAGCACTGGGAGGCGTCGATGCAGTACTGCATCGAGGTCTTCCACTACCTGGTCGATATCGCCAAACCGGGCCTCGCCTTTGCGGAATACAGCGAGCTGTACCGCAAGAAGGTGCGCGAACGCGGCGACGCCTACTGGGGCGTGGTGTTCCACACGGGCGGCGCGTCCGGCGACGGGCCGCGCATGGGCCCCGATCGCGACGACGAAAACGGCGACCTCGTCGTGAAGCCCGGCATGGTGTTCACGATCAAGCCGCGCTTCAAAATACCGGGCGTCGCGTCGCCGTCGGCGCAGTTCGGCGACGCCGTGCTGATCACCGAGCGCGGCGCCGCACGGCTCGGTGTGCGCGAGCCGGAGGTGATTACGCTCGCGACCTGAGCCCGGGGGATCAGGATCGGATGCGCCGCCACGCGAGAAACACCCCGGCCAGCACCGCGATGCCTGCGGCGCCGGCAAACCAGGCTCCCCGCCCCGAATCGCCGGCACCGGTCCCGGCGGCCGGTTCGGCCCCGTCGCCGGCTTCCGCGCCTGCGCCAGCAGCCGTGCCGGGCTCGTGTTCCTTGCCCGGGTACCTGGTCACGAGCTTGCCATCCTCGACGACGAGATAGGGCGCCCCGTAGTCGACCTCGTCGCCCGCGACGGCAGGCGCCGCCGACAGCGCACCCAGCGTCGCGCAGAGACCGAGCGCCAGAAGCACGCCCTTCGCCATCTCAGCGGGCTGCGGCTTCGTATGCGACCTGGCCGCCGACCAGGGTCATGACCGGTTTTTGCTCCGGCAGCGCGTCGATCGGCACGGCCATGATGTCGCCGGCGTAAACGACGAGATCGGCGAGCTTGCCCGGCTCGATCGAGCCGAGCGAGTCCTCGGCACCGATGAAACGCGCCGGCCAGCGCGTCAGCGCGAGCAGCGCGGCCTCGCGGGAGATGGTCTCGTCGGGTGCGACGACCTCGCCGTCGCGCGACAGCCGCGTGACGGCGAGGTGCATGTACCAGGTCGGGTAATCCTCGTCGTCCTCGGGCTCGGTGCCCTCGATGTGGAACGGGATGCCGGCCTCGAGCAGCGTGCGGAGCGGCGCCATGCGCTCGAGCCCCTCCCTGCCGTACTGCAACTCGATGACGTTTGTCAGGCCCAGCGGCCGCGCATCGCGCTGGTTGATGCCGTTGCCGAGCGTGACGCCGAAGCGGATGACGTCCGTGAGTTCCGGGTGCTGCCGGTAGAACTCGATGACGGCCGGGTGCCAGTCGATGTTGTGATCGAAGCCCTGCGGCCGCCACAGCTCCGAAACCCAGAGCTTGTCCTGGCCCTCGGCCTCGGCGACATTCTGCATCGCGAGGCGGATCGCCTCGCTGCCCATGTTGTGCACGCCGGTCACGTTCCAGCCGTGCTGGCGCGCCAGCATCACGTTGTAGTAGTCGGTCTGGCGCTTCTGTTGCTCGTTCAGGTCGTTTTGTCCGAGTCCGGTGAACCACTCCGCGGTCCAGCGGTTGTAGCCGTTGGTGTTCGGGCTGAGCTCGGGCACCACGTTGGTCTTGGGCTCGATCGTCAAGAGGCTCGCGGCCGCGTCGGGCGAGCCCGAGTGCGGGCCTACCGAGGCGCCGACGATCGTGACCATCGGGCCGCGTTCGTCCGCGAGCGAAAAGTCGACGAGGTTGCCGAAACGCTTAAGGAAGCGCTCGCCGTCGTGGTTCTGGCGCAGGAAATCGAGCCCCGGGTAGACGCGCACGGCGAGACCGCGCCCGTCGTCTTCGTGGAACAGGCGGTTCAGGACCGTGATGGTCGCGGCGCTCATGTGCCCGGTCGCCACCGTGACGCCGTGGCGCGCGTACTTGGCGAGCGTCTCCCGGGCGCCCGGCATCGCGACCTCGTCGAACCAGGCGGGGTCCGGCCAGGGCCGGATCTCGCGCCCGATGAAGCCGACGAGCTGCGCGCCGGCCTTGCCCGTGTAGTTGCCGTCGGCGTCCCGGTCGAGATGGAAATGGTCCGCCGGGAAACCTTCTTCGAGCGCCAGCTCGATCATCGCCGTGTTGACGAGCCCGTAGCTCGAATCGAGGTAGACGGCGATCGGCACCTCGGGCGCGATCTCGTCGAGGGTCGACAGGCCCCAGCGGCGCATCGCGATGCTCGCCCAGGAATCGCTCAAGTTGAAAAACAGCGGTTCGCCCTTGCCGCCCTCCTCGGCCGCGACGAAGGACAGCGTCGCCAGGGCCTGGTCGAGGCTTTCGCCGCCGATGTGGGGATGGGTAAAGCCGCCCCACTGGCTGTCCTTGAGAATATCGCCGGCCGGTACCGCGTTGTCGCCGTCGCTGTAGATGAAACCGGGCGTCACCGAACCCCCGGCAAGATCGATGCGCCGCGTCTGCGGCCCGGCCAGGCGCAGCATCGCCGCGTTCGTCCCGACGGCGAGTATGGTCTCGTCCCGGACGGCCACGGCCTCGGCGACGGTGAAGTCGCGATCGGCGTCGGCCGTCAGCACCGTCCCGTTGTAGAACACGAAATCCGCATAGCGAATGAGCTCGGGCGGTATGTCCTGGGCGGATGCAGTGAACGGCAGCAGCAGTAACGGCAAAAGTCTGAGAGCATGCATCGTGGATTTCCTTCGAGGTGGCGACGGCGCGCGATGGCAGGCAAACAATAACCGATTCGGGCCGGCGCGCGCTGATCGGGCACGGCTTTTGTGGTTTCGTTGCCAATGAAAGAAATCGTGCCGCCCCCGGATGCCCGCGCTACCATCGGCTCCTTGCGCGCGGCGCTGCCATTGCCGACGCCAGCGCGCCCGAACCTGGACTCACGAGGACAGAATCGATGCGCACGTCGCGAAAATCCGCCCTGTCGATGCTGGCGCTCATCGGCCTCGCCGTAGTGCCTGCCGTTGCCGCCGAAATCGAATACGGGATCTGCAACGACTACCTGCCCGCGGCGCGCAGCGTCAACGAGCTGCCCGTGGGACCGGAGTCGTGCCTGATGCTCGCGGCCGACGTCGAATACCTCGGGCGCGAATTCGAGCGTATCGACATGGGGCTCGACGGCACGGCCGAGGGCTACGTCACGATGGACGGGACCTACCACGAGTACCTGACCAACAGCCCGCAGCTCATTTTCGAGCAGGCCGGCACGCCGGGCGAGCGCCTGCTCGCGATCGCGCGTTACGAACGGATGCGCGGCACCGCGATCCTGCTGATGCTGCCGAAGGATGCGGCAGCGTGGAACGGCAAGCTGTTCGTCACGGCCCACGGCCGCGGCCGCTCGTTCAGGAACGGCCGCCTGAAGATGTGGAACCGCTACTACGATCCCGACGACCCGATGGGCGCTTTCGACGGGATCGAGCGCGTGATGCTGGAGAAAGGCTACGCGCTGGCGGTCACCAATCGCACCAGCGAGCAGGACATCGGCGAGGTCATCGCCACGCTCGAGGACGGCACGATCATCGATTTCGCCGCGTTCAACGACAACGCGCAGATCATAAAGGACATGACGCGGGTCGCGGAGAACGTCGTCACCGACCGCCTGGGGCGGGCGCCGGAGCGAACCTGGCTTTACGGCCATTCGGCCGGCGCGCGCATCGCGCGCAGCATCAACTACACGCCGGGCCTCAACGACATCGACGGCGAGCCGGTGTTCGACGGCTTCCTGATGGACGACTCGGCCACGGGCCTCTGGTTCCCGGTCGTCATGCGGGACGGCGAGGACGTGCTCTTCACGACGGACGAGGAGAAAGACGCCTTCCGGCCGCAGGTCGAGCTCGTGCACCAGATGTACACCGCGGTCTGGGAGCGTGCGCCGGACCGGCAACCCTGGATCACGCAGGGTTATCTCGCCAACAAGCGCATCAACGCGAAGATCCTCGTCGACAAGGGCCTGGGCGACCGCTTCCGCATGTACGAAATCCGGAGCATGAGCCATTCGGGCGGCGAGGCGATCGATCCGGACTACCCGGCACCGGAGGTCCGGCTGCTCAACATCTCGCGCGTAATCGGCGGCGCGATCGACAAGCTGGAGTCCCTCGCCGACGGCGACCCGGACACGCTGGCGTCGAAATCCGATTGGGAGGCAATCGGCGACGTGGACGGCGACGGCATTGTCGACAACCCGGCCATCATCTATCCCGAGGTAGCCTGCCCGCTCGGCGTGTACTACCCGTATCCGGAAAGCGGCGGCTACCTGACGGCCTGGGCGGCGTTCACGGGCGAAGGACTCGAGCCGCTCGACGAGGCCAAAGTGTTCGTCGACATGAACCGCAACGGCGTCTGGGACTTCCGCGAGACGCCGACCCGTGCCTGGCAGCGGCTGGGGCTCCTGCAGCCGGGCGAGGCGCTGACCCACGACCGTTACGTCGACTGCGTGTTCGCCGCCACGACGATTCTCGTCGACGAAGGCTTTTTCACGCCGGCAATGGCCGAACGATACGTCGAGGAGGCGCGGGTGCGTTCGATCGACCCGGCCGATCTCGGCGAGTGACCCAAACCACGAGGTGCAACCTGCATGGCCAGACCCACTGACCCGTTGCGCGCCGCAGGCGCGTTGTTCTCGATCACGCTCCTCGCCGTGAGCGGCTGCGGCGAGGCACCGCCCGACGCGCCGGCGGCACCGGACACCACCGGTCCCGCGCTCACCGCCGCGGAGCAGATCGTCGCGATGCTCGAGGATCCGGCGCCGTATCACTCGGTGCCGCCCGAGCTCTTCGCCGAACTCGGCTGGGACCTGCCGGACGGCGGCGCCACCGTCACCGCGCTCGCCGATGCGGCGCCCGGCGGCGCGTTCGATCCGCGCGCGCTCGAGACGATTCCCGCCGACGTACTCGGCTACACCGCCGAGTGGCACGAGGTGCGATTCGAAACCTACGGCCTCGACTGGGACATCGGCGGCCTGGAACTCACGCCCGCTACCGGCGGCGAAAACTTGCCGACGATGGTCATCATCAACGGCGGCGCCGCGAACTGGTATGAGTTCTTCATCGGCTCGAAGAACGAACCGGGACTCGCGCAGTATCTCGCCCAGCGCGTGCCCGTGCTGCTCGTGACGATCCCGGGCAACTACCGGCACGGCGGCTGGCCCGGCACCGACTTCGGGGAGCGGATCCCGGCGTACCTGCTGGACCGCGACGTGTCCGCCGAGGAAGCGAAAATCCGTAACGCAATCTATACCTTCCGCGTCGTCGCCAACGGCGTCGAGGCGCTCGTCAACGAGGCCCTCGAGGGCCCGATCGTGATGATCGGCCACTCCACCGGCGGCGAGCTGCAGTTCATCCTTAAAGATGCGCTCGCCGACAGGCTCCGGGGCCTGTCGATGGGCTGGGGGACCGGCGGCCCGGCCGGTCTCGAATCCATGCAGGCCTTCCGCGGCCGGCGGACGATCGACGAGTACCCGCACGTGAGCCAGCTCCGTGCGCGGACCTCGGACCAGTATTCCCGCGGCTACCTCGGCCCGCTGAACCCGTTCTGGGACCCGGCGAAGACGCGGCTCGAGATCGCCGCCGAGTGGATGGGCGCGGAGCAGCATCGGCGCGCGCAGTTCAAGCAGCCGCTGCAGGACATGGAGCACTCGAGCATGGATTACCTGAAGCCCGAGATCGCGGGGCAGATCCGCGAGACGCTCGAGGGCAATGAACTCGGCATCGATCCCGAGGCGGTCATCGACGACCTGTTCCTGACCATGGAGTCGCCCGTCACCGGCTACGAGAAAATGATCTGGACGACCGCGCGGCTCGACACGGGGCACTGGGACGAGGATCCCGAGCAGGCCCGCGAACTGCTGATCGCCGACGAATTCCGCGCGGCCAATCCCGACATCCCGATCCGGGTGCTGGTGTTCGACGTGCCGATGACGCACTACGGGCATCTCGAGAAACCGCGCGAGCTGGCCGGCGGGCTGGTCGCGGCGCTGACCTGGCTGGTCCGGCCCGACCCGGCGCAATGACGTCGTGCGCGCACGGCTGATTCCCGCCCTTGCGGGCGCCGTCGCGAGCTTCGCCCTCGCCGGCTGCGCCGCGCCCGACGAAAGCGCGACGGCACCGCCCGAGCCCGGGCAGGACGGCATCAGGGTCATGACGTTCAACATCGAATGGGGCGGGACCGGCGTATCGTTCGACAAGGTGGTCGAGGCCATCCGGGTTGCGGAAGCCGACGTCGTCGGCATCCAGGAGGCCGAGGGCAACCTCGAGCGCCTCGCCGGCGAACTCGGCTGGCATTTCGACCTCAGGAACTATGTCGTCTCCCGTTTTCCACTGCTCGAGCCGCCCGGTGCAGACGGGCGCTACGTGCTGGTCGAGACGGCGCCGGGCGAGGTCTTCGCGCTCGCGAACCTGCACCTGCCGTCCGATCCCTACGGTCCCGACCTCGTGCGCGACGGTGCGCAGCTCGCCGAGGTCCTGGAGGTCGAACGGAGTGCCCGCCTTCCCGCGCTGCAACCCTGGCTCGACGCCGTCGCACCCCTCGTCGCAGCCGGGATGCCGGTCGTCGTCACGGGCGACTTCAATGCGCCGCCGCACACCGACTGGGCGTCCGCGGTCGTCGGCTCGCGGCCGTATCTCCGCTTCGCCGTCGACTGGCCCGTGTCGCGCGCGATGGAAGCGGCCGGGTTCCGGGACGCCTGGCGCACGGTGCACCCGGACGTCGTCGCACGGCCCGGGCTGACCTGGTGGGCGGCGCGGCCGCCGCTCCCCGACTACGCGCCGGGTCCCGGCGACCCCGAGGACCGCATCGACCAGGTCTGGATCGCGGGACCGGTCGAGGCACGCGACGCCATCATCGTCGGCGAGACCGACGGACCGGGCGTCGCGCTCAGCGTCTCGCCCTGGCCCAGTGACCATCGCGCCGTCGTCGCGACGCTCGCCATCGAAGCCGCTGCTGCACCCGCCCTCGTGACCACCGACCGGCGCGTCTATGCCCAGGGCGTGCCCGTCCGGATCATCGGGCGGGCGGGCGGCGCCGGATCGCTCGCCGTGACCATCCGCAACGCGGCAAGTGACGAGGAGCTGCAGACGGCGACGCTGGCCGGACCCTCCTGGCAAACGAGCTGGGCACCGCCGGCACCCGGCCACTATGCGGCAATCGCAAACGCCGGCGGCACCGAACTCCTGCGCGAGTTCTGGGTGCTCGCCGCGGATGCCGAGCCCGAAGTTACGGTGGCGGGAGCGGAAGCAGGTCCCGTCGTCATCAGCTGGACGAACGCACCGGGCCACCGCAACGACTACCTGGCGCTGTTCGAGGCCGGCGTGCCTGCATCGGCCGATGCCATCCTCGCCTGGGCCTACGTGGATGCAAGGCCCGAAGGCTCGCTGCCGCTCAATGCGCTGGGCCCGGCCGGATGGTGCCTCGGCTCAGCCGACGGCTGCGACGTCCTGCCGGGTCGTTACGTCGTCCGGCTCATGAAGGACGACGGCTACGACGTGCTCGCCGAGTCGCCGGTGTTCGCGATTCGCTAGGCTGATAAAATCGCCGGTAAACGCCCAGGCGTGAACCCTCGAGGAATTCCGCACGATGGACATCGGTGTCGACCAGCGCTGCCTCGGACCCGTGGACGTAACGGCGCTCCGCGAGCGCATTCTCGCGCAGGAGCCGGCCGCGTGGACGGAGCAGGCCCTCCGTCAGCAGGTCTACGAGGTGCACAAGGACACCGAGTCGATCGTCATGCTGTTCTGCGAGGAAAGCTGGCCCGACGGCGAGATCTACCGTGAGAAGGGCTGGGACCGGCTCGCCGACGTGGCGATGCCGCTGATCGAGCACGTCATCGGGACGTACTATGAACCGGGCGGTGCCCTGCTCCGGGCAATGGCGGCGAAGCTCAAGGCGAAAGGGCGGATCAATCCGCACCGGGATTCGCTGCGCTCTTTCCACTGGGGTCACCGTGTCCATATGCCCATTACCACCAACGCCGGCGTCCGCTTCACGATTTCCGGCAAGCCCTACCCTTTCGAGGTGGGCTATGCCTACGAGATCAACAACCAGATGTCGCACAGCGTGATGAACCTCGGCAACGAGGACCGGATCTCGTTCATATTCGACTACGTGCCCCCTGATCGCCTGCCGGAGTGAGTGCTGATGGCAAAGCGCAATCCCGGGCCGGCCGAACCGGCGGAAAAAATCGAGAATATCCGGCGCGCACTCGATTTCCTGCGCCATAACCGGCCGCTGAGGGCAGAGGAGACCTGTCGCGACTGGCTGCTCGAGCATCCCGGCAGCACGGACCACATGCGCGTGCTCGCACTCGCTCTACTGAAACAGAAGCGCCACGACGAAGCCGAGGACGAGCTGCGGTTCGCGCTGTCCCTGGAACCGGAGTTCCCGCAGCTCCACGAGGACCTCGGCAGCGTGCTGGCGGCCAAAGGCAATTACGACGACGCGATACCGGCATTCGAAAAGGCGCTCGAGCTGCAGCCGGCGCTGCCGCTCGCGAGGAAGAAGCTCGGCCAGGCGCTGACGGCGGCCGGCAGGGACGAAGAAGCCGTTTCAGTATTCCGGGAGTACGTAGAAGACGACCCGGAGCGCGCGGAGATCATCCGCGGCATCGAACTGCAGCACGATGGCAAGGCCGACGAAGCCATCGACGTATTCCGGACCGTGCTCAGGAAAAACCCGGACAGCGTCAACGCGATGCGCCAGCTGGCGCTGGTGCTCTGGAACGTCAAGAACCGGCACGATGACGCCGAAGCCCTGCTCAGGCGAGCCACGCAGCAGGCCCCGGATTTCACCAATGCCTGGCTGTCGCTGGGTGCGCTGCTTATGGCGATGAATCGCTACGTCGATTCGATCGAAGCGTTTCGGAAAGCCGTGGCCCTCAATCCGGACAATGCCCAGGGCTGGGCCGGGCTCGGCAACGCCTACGGGCGGGCGATGTATCCCGAGCAAGCGATCGAAGCCTATAAGCATGCGCTGGAGCTGGACGACCAGACGCCCGGCGTACTTGCCTCCTATGCCTGGGAGCAGAAGACCGTCGGCAACCAGGACGAAGCCCTGCAAGCCTATCGCCGTGCGGTGGAAGTAAAGCCGAGTTTCGGCCAGGCCTACTGGAGCATGGCCAACCTGAAGATCTTCAAGTTCGAGGAGCGGGAAGTCGAGGCGATGCTCGAACAGGTCGAACGCGACGATCTCGAGGAAGTGGAGGACATCCATTTCCGCTTCGCGCTCGGCAAGGCAATGGAGGACAAGGGCGACTACGACCGGGCCTGGCACTTCTACCACACCGGCAACCAGCGGCAGCGCCAGACGGTCGAATACGATCCGCTCGAGTTCGAGAAGCGGATGACGCTGATCAAAAGCGTCTTCGATGCCGAGTTGCTCGAGATGCGGGCGGGCGCCGGGTTCGACGCGCCGGACCCGATTTTCATCGTCGGGCTGCCGCGTTCGGGATCCACCCTGATCGAGCAGATACTGGCGAGCCACAGCCGGGTCGAGGGCACCGCGGAACTGCCCGTCATGGGACGGATCACGGAGTCGATTGGCCGCTACCGGACCGACGAGGTGCGATATCCCGAGGCCGTCAGGGACCTGCGCGACAAGGATCTCCGGGCGTACGGGCGCCAGTACATCCGTGAGGCCCGTCGCTACCGGGGTACGGACAAGCCTTTCTTCACCGACAAGCTACCGAACAATTTCCCGATGCTCGGCTTCGCGAGCCTCGTGCTGCCGAATGCGAAATTCATCAACGCGCGCCGCCATCCTTTCGACAGCTGTCTCGGCGCCTACAAGCAGCTGTTTGGCTCCGGCCAGAATTTCACCTACGACATGCTGGACCTCGCGCACTATTACCAGCAGTACGACGCGATGATAAGGCACTGGCACGCGGTCATGCCGGACCGAATCCTCGACGTCCATTACGAGGAGACCGTGCTGGATCTCGAGGGCCAGGTCCGCCGCATCCTCGAGCACTGCGGCCTGCCGTTCGAGCAAAGCTGTGTGCGCTACTGGGAGACCGATCGCGCGGTCAAGACGGCGAGTTCGGAGCAGGTCAGGCAGCCGATTTATACGAGCGCGCTCGGCAAGTGGCGCCGCTACGAGCCGCACCTCGACCTCTGGAAGGAACAGCTCGGCTATATCGTCGACGAATTGCCTGACACGGTGAAAAACGCCGGCGCCTGACGGAAGCGAAAGGGTCAGACCCCTTTAAGCTAGGCGTAGGGCCAGACTTCGAGGCCGTGGATCGCGTTGCGTACGTCACGGCTCAGGCTGACGCTGCCGAGCCGCTCGTTGCGAGCGAGATCGTACAAACTCACTGTGGACGGCGACGAACCGCCGGCGACGACACGGTCAGACAGCACGCAAAGACCCCGTGCGAATCCCGGTCTTGCCAGGCGTTCGTCCAAAGCGTCCATCCGTTCCAGGCTCTTGCGGTCGTACTGCGGCACCGGGAACGCCCGGTCTTCCTCGCCTTCGCCCCGCCCGGCGTAGCGCAGTGCATCCGCCTCGCTGTCGTTGAACAGAACCCCGTCCCGGAAGGGCTGCGCGTTGTGCGTCCCGTGCGGCAGCTCCGCGGCCATGTGAATCTGGCTGCCGTTGAAGTGCAGCATCCCGCCGGTTCGTAGCCCGGTAATGTACATGCCGTCCGCGTTGCAAATGACGTTGTTGATGTGCAGCTTGTTCAGCATCAGCGGCCCCTCGTCCGACAGCGGATCGAAGGCAATCGGCTTGAAGCGGTATTGCTCCTTGCGCACATGCATCGCCCAGGTGAAGCGGCGCTGATCGAGATCGAATCCCAGGATGCTGTCGTAGCCGGTCGAGGTGAGGTAGAGCGTCCGTTGCCAGACGCGGATTTCGTGGCAGTGCTTGAGGAACGGACTCTTCCACGAGTCGACCGGTTTGAAGTCGGGCGTGTAGGCGAACAATTCGTCGCTGGCTGCCAGGTAGACGACATCGCCGTCGAAGGCGATACCCCGGAGGCCGCGGTCCCAGCCGCGCCCCTGCCAGTCGATGTCGGCCGTGTTCCAGTCCAGGACCTGGCGCACCGAGCGGGCCTCCAGGTCGACCAGGTAAACGCCGCCGTGGCTTTCGCCCTGCTGGCTGCCCCGGACGACCGAGCTGGCGACGAGATTGACTATCTGACGCCGAAGCCTTTTCTGACCGTGAACCAGATTGTCCGCGGCCGCTCCTGCGCGCGAATGCGGCGGTATCTCGGATCACCGAACAATTCGGCGTTATCTGCCTCACCCGTCCAGACGTAACTGTAGCCCTGCTGGTCGAACAGGTTGCGTACGTTGATCTCCAGATTGAGGTCATTGGGCAGCATGAGCCCGGCCGAGAACGTGCTCGAGGACCACGAAGGTGCAATGCCGTCCCTGTCGTTTTCCACGATATTGCTCGTGTTGTTCCAGATCTTGCTCGAGTAGTAGTAGTCGTAGTAGAACCAGAGATCGCCGCCCCAAACGTCGGGAACCGTATAGTAGAGACTCGCGTGCGCGGTCGACTCCGGCGAATTGGGCATTGGCATGCCCTTGCGGATATCGAGTTCGTCCTCGATGACATTGCCGCTGCCGTCCACGGGACAGGGCTGCTTCACGCCGTCTTCGAAGATGCTGCAGTAGTTTTCCGTAAACTTCGGGTCGGCCATGAACAGCTTGGCCTCGAAAGACAGGCGATCCGTCAGTTGCCACCTGGCGTCGAGTTCGAGCCCGGTCGTCTCCGCATCGCTCGCGTTCACGATACCGAAGAGCCACCAGAAGCCGCCGCCGCTGGTCGTCTGGTAGTCCTCCCAGTTCATGTGAAAGGCGCTGGCGTTCAGCGTCAGCCGTCCGTCGAGCCACTGGCTCTTGACGCCGAGCTCGTAATTGTTCACGAGGTCCGAATCGTAGGTCTGCGGAATGAGACCCGTATTGGCTGCCCGCTGGCTGTTGGCTCCACCGACGCGGAATCCCTGACTGTACAAGGCATACAGCATGCGGTCGTCGTCGACGTTGTAGCGCAGCCCGAACTTGTAGATCGTGTCGCTTTCTTTACCAACGTCCTCGAACACGCCGTCGCCATCGTACCGGTCCCCGAACGGGATCAGCCCCTGTGGAAACGTGAACTTACTCGCAATGTCGCGATCGTACTCCGCCCAGCGGACGCCGAACTGCGCCGTCAGCGCGTCCGTCAGGTCGTAACTCATTTCGCCGAATACTGCGGTCTGCGTCACCGTGCGATCGAGTTCGTTCGTGTAGTTGATGTCGGTCGGCGGCAGCGGGTAGACCTGGTTGGGATTGTAATAAGAATAAAAGTACGCGAGGTATTGCGCGTACGCCCAGCTGGCCGTCTCCAGGTGATTTTCCACCTTGGTGCCGTAGAACCACTGGTCCAGGATGTCTTCGTAGTAAGCGCCCGCAATCCACTGGAAGCGCGTGTCGCCCTTCGAGACCAGCCGAAACTCGAAGGTATCGCGCTGCTGAATCTGGTCGTTGAAGATGATGCTGCGATTGTAGTTGACGTTATAGAGCGGGTAATTGGGGTAATTCACGTAGTTCGGATCGCCCGCGTAATACAGCTCGTAATACAGACCGCCGCCCCAGTAACGATCCTTGAACTGGTTGTACGTCATGTTGTCGTATTCATAGACGATGTCGCGATCGAAATAGCTGTAGTTGAACTTGAGATCCGCGAATCCGAGATCGCCCGACAGGGTCATGGAGGCCGAGTACCAGTCGTCTGTGCGGATTTCCTCCTCGAAGCGCACCACCTCGTAGTCGCCGAGTGCTGCATCCGTGTCCCAGACGCCATCAGCGGTCGTGTTCTCGCCCATGAGCGTGAACAGCGTAGACCACTTGTCGTTGAGGTCCCAAAGGACGTGCAGCCGGCCGCCGTCTACGTCGTATTCGTTGAAATCGTCCTCGACGAGATCGGCGTTGTCGTAATTGCCGGCAAAGCTCAGTCCGTAGATATTGTCGACGTAACCGCCGTCGTGCGACGTGTAGCCGACGAGACGTGCCGCAAGCCGGTTGTCGACGAGCGGCATGTTGAGAACCCCGTTGACTTCCCAGCTGCCCTCGCCGCCCTTGGTCGTGCCGTAGCGTGCCTCGACCTGCCCGCCGAAACCGCCGTAAACCGGCTTGTTCGTAATGTAGCGAATCGTGCCCGTTTGCGAACTGGAACCGAACAGCGTGCCCTGGGGCCCGGGCAGGTTCTCGACCCGGGACATATCGATATTGCGCACGCCGACCTGCTGGGAGTTGAAGGTCATCGGCTGTTCATCGAAATACACCGCGACCTGTGCCTCGGTTCGATACTCGTAGGCGCCGGACGAGATGCCGCGGATGACGAGAGAATTCTGGCCCGGCTGCAGCGCAGTCAGGTTGACGCTGGGCAATGCCTTCAGCGTGGCCTCGAGGTCCTTGGCGCCCATGCGCTGCAACTGCACGGCCGACAGGACGGCAATACTTTGCGGCACATCCTGGAGATTCAGTTCGCGCTTGGTCGCCGTGACGAGGATCTCGTCGATCTCGTTGGACCGTTCCGCCGCCTGCTCCTGGGCGAGAGCCGAGCCGGCCGGGTTCAGCGCACCGAAAACTGCGCCGGCGATCGGCGTCATGACGGCGCCGGCGCCCAGGACGGATTGGTGTTGGGAACTACGCTTGCTCGACCTGCTCATCGTTTACCCCCCGCGGTGTCGAATTCGGGTCCTGCAATGTGACTGCGCTGTTAAGCAGCGCTTTCTTGTTCTTGTGTCCGATTCTGGCACGGCACCGGGGTTGCTTTCAACGCGGCGTGGATCGGCGTCGCGATCCGGACAATAATCGTCCGATCAGGACAGCTGCAGGGCGTAAATCGATGTCCGATGCAACCAATTGTCTCATTCGCCGGGCCGCGGCTCGCTGCGGCTACCTTTCCTCGCGTCACTCCGTGGCGGGGGCTCGTCGAGCGCGAATTGTGCTGTTCATCGCGTGTTGCATATCAGTGTCCGCCTGCCAGGAAAAAGCGCCGACCGCTGGGGCCGAGTCAATCGCCTTCGTTCCGGCCGACGATTTCGACACGGTACAGGCTCAGCACCGGCGACTGCCGGACGACGACATCTGGTGGAACGTCGCCGGCCCGGACATGGCCTGGAACCACAGGAACCTGCACCAGCTGTTCCCGACCGTCAACGTCTACCGCAACGGCCCTGTGCGCACGCTCGAGCGGGCCCCGCTCGCCGCGATCGCCGACTACCCGGTCGAGACCGAGGCGGGCACGCTGACCTTCGACGAATTCATCGCAAGCGACCACTCGACGGTGCTCGGTATCGTCATCCTGAAGGACGGCCGCATCGTCTACGAGCGCTATCCGCGGATGCAGCATTACGAGATGCCCGTCACCTGGTCCGTGGCCAAGGTTTTTGTCGGTGCCGTCGTACGCATCCTGGAGGAGCGCGGCGAGATCGACGTGTCACGACCGATCGAGGCCTACCTGCCCGAGCTTGCCGAGTCGAGCCTCGCCGGGACGACGATCCGGAATTTCCTCGACATGGCCTCCGGACTCGACTGCGGCGACGAATACGTCGACCGGGACTCCTGCTATTACCGCTACTCGATGGCGTTGGGCGACGGCTTTCGCACGGCCGATGCGCCGGACAATCCGTACGACTTCGCCGCCGATGCCGAGATCGCCCGCATCGCTGAGCAGGGCACGGTGTTTTCCTACTCCGGCTTCAACACCTTCGTGCTGGCCTGGCTCGTCGAGCGCGTCACGGGCGCGCCGTTCCAGGACGCGTTGACCGGCGAGATCTGGTACCACATGGGCGCCGAGTCGAACGCCTCCTACGTCGCGTATCGCTACGGCATCCCGGTCACCCACGGCGCGTTCGTCGCGCGGATGCGCGACATGGCCCGCTTCGGGCTGCTGTACACGCCGAGCTGGCGCCTCGTCAGCGATCGGCAGATCATCTCCGACGCACATATCGACTTTCTCTATAACGCCGGTCGCCCGGAACTGCTGGCGAATGCGGGCGACGTGCCGCCCGGCGTGCGCCACAACATCTACCAGTGGGGCCAGGTCATGGAGAACGGCGACATCTTCATGGGCGGCTGGGGCGGCCAGGGCCTGCTGGTCAACCCGCAGCGCGACGTCGTCGCCGTCTTCACCGGTTTCTTCCGGGACGACGCAAGAAGCGAAATCGCGACCGAGCCGCTGGTCCGCGCAATGCTCGACGACGTCTTCGGCAACTGATCCGTATCCGACCACGACCGCGACCCTTTCACCCTGTCGGCGCGCTACCGGGTGTGCGGGCTCCCTTAAGCTCGCTCGGCTTCCTGCCGAGCGAGCATCGCCTGCGCTCGCTCGGGCGTCCTGCTTCGCTCGCTCCGGACGACGCTCGCCCGCACAC
>JAWWBD010000037.1:0-17870 GCA_033721115.1 Woeseiaceae bacterium
GCAAGGCGACGTCAAAGGCCGTGCCACGGCTGCGCGCGTGTTTCCATGTCGGAAGTTGCTACGAGTTTCACCAGGCCGAGGGGCTGAACCCGACCATGCACGATTATATCGTCGGCGACGTCACGATCGAACTCGCGCGCATGATCGAGGCTGCGCTGCCGGGCCAGATCCTGGTGGGTGACTTCCTTGCCGACATCCGCGAGGAAGCGACCGACCCGGCGCAGACCCAGGCCAACCTCGATGCGGTCATGTTCCTCGAACGGGCGCAGGGCAATCTCGCCAAGCTGAGCGGGCTCGAGTTCAGCGGCGAGCGGGTGACCGCAATCAAGTGTTACCTGACGGGTGAGAAGATCGGCGGTGGCCAGTTCAATATCCGCCGGCTGCACATCAAGGACAAACACGGCCTGTCGCGCGTAGCCTACAACGCGAAGGTCAATATCTACCGTGAAACCGCGCGCCCGATCCTGCTCGGGATCGAGGACCGGAAACTTGCCGCGGCGTTGTTGCCGGCGCGCTGATCCGGCAGCGGCCTCGGTGTGAACCTCGGTTCGGCTCCAGACCTCCCGCCCATCCATAAAAAAACGACCGCCCCCTTCGGGTGCGGGCGGCCGTTTTTTTAAGAATGGTCGGGGCGAGAGGATTTGAACCTCCGACCCCCACAACCCCATTGTGGTGCGCTACCAGACTGCGCTACGCCCCGACCGGCCGGGCAAACCCGCACACGGGCTTGTCCGGGTGGCCATGATACTTGCCACCGGAACGCGAGAAAAGCGAATAATCAGCGCCGCAGGATCTTCAGAACTTGCTCAAGTTCTATGCGTAACTGCTTGATAATTTGCTGGCTCTGAGACACATCGGACTTTGCGGAGTCGCCGGTCAGGCGCTGCCGCGCGCCGCCGATCGTGAAGCCCTCGTCATACAGCAGGCTCCGGATCTGGCGGATGATCAATACGTCCTGGCGCTGGTAATAACGTCGGTTACCCCGCCGCTTGACCGGCTTGAGCTGCGGGAATTCCTGCTCCCAGTACCGGAGCACGTGAGGCTTGACGGCACAAAGATCGCTGACCTCACCTATCGTGAAGTATCGCTTGCCAGGAATTGGAGGTAGTTCGTCGTTATTCCCCGGTTCCAGCATAGGCTTCTACTCGGGCCTTTAATTTTTGTCCGGGGCGAAACGTCACCACGCGACGCGCGGAAATCGGGATCTCTTCTCCCGTTTTCGGATTTCTGCCCGGCCGTTCTTTTTTGTCCCGAAGATCAAAGTTCCCGAAACCGGAAAGTTTGACCTGCTCCCCGACTGCAAGAGATGCACGCAGTTCTTCAAAGTACATGTCGACGAGTTCGCGGGCCTCACGCTTGTTGAGCCCGAGTTCGTTGAACAGAGATTCCGCCATGTCGGCCTTGGTCAGCGCCATACGATCACTCTCTCAATTCGGCAGCAAAATCTTTCTTCAATTTCTTCACTGCCGCAGCCATCGCAGAATCCGCATCGACGTCGGTAAGGGTGCGGGATGTTTCCTGCAAAATCAAGCCTAAAGCTATGCTTTTTCGCCCAGCTTCTATTCCTGCGCCCTGGTAAACGTCAAAAATCCTGACGCCTGAAATCAACCCGGGTGCGGCCGCCAGAACCGCCTCCACGAGCGCCTGTGACGATACGCTTTCATCGACGACGACGGCAATGTCCCGGCGTATCGACGGATACCTGGAAACCGCTTCCGCACGCGGCGGTGCAGATGCCAGTGCCGGCACGGCGTCCAGTTCGAAGAGGTAGACGTCCCGCTTGAGCTCGAGTGCGCGAGCATGCCGCGGATGAAGCTTGCCGACGACTCCGAGCACCTCGTCCTCCCGCAAAATTTCGGCCGCCTGTCCCGGCTGCAGCGCGGGGTGATCGACCCGCCGGAAGCGAACCCGGTCAACCCCGCCGGACAGCGCCAAGATTGCCTCGACATCGCCCTTTATGTCAAAGAAATCAACACTCTGTGCCTTCGTCGCCCATTGCTCCGGCAGGGCGCTGCCCGTTACCGCGGCTGCGATGCGGGTCACTTCGACGTGCTCGCCAGGCTCGCCATGGAACGACTTGCCGATCTCGAATATGCGCACCCGGTCCTGCTGCCGGGCGAGGTTGCCGCCGACGGCTTTCAGCAGGCCGGGCCAGAGCGACGAGCGCATGACGGCCATCTCCTGCGAGATCGGATTCTCCAGCACGAGCGGTGAGTCGATGCCGGTCAGCAGCTGGTTCGATTGCCGGTCGACGAAGCTGTAGGTCACGACCTCACGATAGTCCCGCCCGACCAGCACCCCCGCGGCCAGGTCGATGTCGACGCTGGACTCGGAATGCTCGGGCAAGGGAATCGCGACGATTTCCGTCCGTTCGGGAATGGCATCGTAGCCATAAACGCGGGCGACTTCCTCGATCAGGTCCACCTCGAGTTCGATGTCGAAGCGATAGGACGGTGCGACGACTGTCCAGCCGTCTTCTACAGGCGCAAGTTTCATTCCGAGCCGGTCGAGTATCGACTCGATCCGGGCCGCTTCCAGGTTGATACCGAGCAGCACATCCAGCCGGGCATGCCGCAGGTGGACGGCGCGACGCGCCGGCAGATGGTCGTCACTGTTCGATTCCGAAAGCGGCCCGGCTTCGCCCCCGGCAATTTCGAGCAACAGTCCCGTCGCCCGCTCGACAGCGCGCGCCTGCCCCGCCGGATCCACGCCGCGCTCGAAGCGCAGGGAGGCATCGGTGTGCAGGCCGTAGGCCCGC
This sequence comes from Woeseiaceae bacterium, assembly GCA_033721115.1. Classification (GTDB taxonomy): domain Bacteria; phylum Pseudomonadota; class Gammaproteobacteria; order Steroidobacterales; family Woeseiaceae; genus UBA1847. Next base: position 2,759 of record JAWWBD010000037.1, read on the forward strand.
GCGCGGCCTGCCATGTACTCCGGTGTCCAGAATGCGCCCTCGAAGAAGACGTCGACCGTGTCTGCCGTGACCGCTGTGCCGAGCCCGCCCATGATCCCGGCCAGGCCGATTACGCCGCTGTCGTCGGTGATGACCAGCGTGTCGGTATTGATTTCGACTTCCTTTTCGTCGAGGAGCACCACCTTTTCCCCGCTGCGGGCGAGTCGTGGCCGGATCGCGCCACGGACCTTGTCCAGATCGTAGGCATGCAGGGGCTGCCCGAGTTCCAGCATGACATAGTTGGTGATGTCCACGACCGGGTGAATCGGCCGCAGGCCCGAGCGACGGAGCCGCTCTGCCATCCACAGCGGCGTCTTCGCAGTCGGATCGATGCCGCGGACGACCTGCCCCGCAAAACTCGGGCAACCGGCCGGCTCCTCCACCTCGACCGGCAACACCTCGTCGAGCGTCGGCCGCACGGCCGGGAAGTCGACCGGCCGCAGGTCGGTTCCTGTCAGTGCTGCCACGTCGCGGGCGACGCCGAGGATGCTGAAACAGTCGCCGCGGTTCGGGGTCAGGTTGACGTCCAGCACCTTGTCGGGCAGACCCAGGTAGTCCGCAAGAGGCATACCGGGTACGGCATCACCCGGCAGCGCGATGATCCCGTCAGCGTCATCGCCAAGCGCGAGTTCCGCGGCGGAACAGAGCATGCCGTTCGATACGACACCGCGGATTTTTGTCTTCTTCAGCTTGAAGTCACCCGGCAGGATCGCACCGGGCATGGCCAGGGCGGCTTTCATGCCTGCGACCACGTTGGGCGCGCCGCAGACGACGTCGACCGGCTGCTTGCCCCCGCCATCCACCCGGCAAATGCTCAACCGATCGGCTTCCGGGTGTGTCTCGACACCGAGCACCGCGCCGACGACCACACCATCGAGTCCTTTACCCTGTGTTTCGATACCCTCGACTTCATGACCCGCCATCGTCAGCCGCTCGGCCAGGGCCTCGAGGCCGAGGTCCGGATCGACCCAGTGACGCAACCAGGATTCAGCGACTTTCATCGGACGTCACCGGAACTGGCGCAGGAAGCGCAGGTCGTTTTCGAAGAACTGGCGCAGGTCGGTCACTCCGTAGCGGAGCATCGCCAGGCGCTCGACACCCATGCCGAAGGCATAGCCCGTGTAGATCTCCGGATCGACGCCGGCCGCTGCCAGCACGTTGGGATGCACCATGCCGCAACCGAGAATTTCGAGCCAACGATCCGCTTCCCAGCGGATGTCGACCTCCGCCGACGGCTCTGTGAACGGGAAGTAGGACGCCCGAAAGCGGAGTTCGGCGTCCCGCTCGAAAAAACTCTCGACGAACTGGTGCAGCACCGCCTTGAGATTGGCCATGCTGACCCCGCGGTCGACGACCAGGCCCTCGACCTGGTGGAACATCGGCGTGTGCGTCTGATCCGAGTCGCAGCGATAGACACGACCGGGCGCGATGATGCGGATCGGGGCGCCCTCCTCCACCATCGCCCTGATCTGCACCGGAGACGTGTGCGTCCTGAGCAGGTTGTCACCGGCCAGGAAAAACGTATCGTGCAGCGCCCGCGCAGGGTGATCGACGGGAAAGTTCAGCGCCGTGAAGTTGTGGAAATCGTCCTCGATTTCGGGTCCGGAGCGAACGCCGAACCCGGCGTGCCGGAAGATCCGCTCGATGCGCGCCATTGCGCGGGTTACCGGGTGCCGCCCCCCGAGCCCGGGTCCGCGGCCGGGAAGCGTCACGTCAACGGATTCGCCCGCGAGCCGAGCTTCTAGCGCCTGTGCTTCGAGCGCCGCTCGACGCTGATCGAGCGCAGCCTGCAGTACCTGCTTCGCCTCGTTGATCGCCTGGCCCGCCGCCGGCCGTTCACCGGCAGGAAGCTGGCTCAGCCCCTTGAGGCGCGCGGTCAGCTGTCCCTTCTTGCCGAGATAGGCGACCCGCACCGCATCGAGCGCCGCGAGATCTGCGGCGGCGTCGATGTCCTCGGTAGCGGACCGGATCAGCTCGTCGAGTGCCTGCATCGGTTGGGTCCGCGCGCCGGCCCGGCGGCCCGCGCGCCTGGCGGCACCGCCGGCCTACCCGCTTTCAGCGAGTGCGGCTTTCGCCTGCTCGGCGATCGCGCCGAACGCCTCGGGATCGTGCACGGCGATGTCGGCCAGCACCTTGCGGTCGATATCGACGTCCGCACGATGCAGGCCGTTGATCAGCCGACTGTACGACAGGCCGTGCAGTCGCGCCGCCGCATTGATCCGCGTGATCCACAGCGCCCGGAACTGGCGCTTGCGCTGCCGCCGATCGCGATACGCGTACTGCCCGGCCTTGATGACGGCCTGTTTGGCCGTCTTGTACAGCTTGCTGCGCGCGCCGTAGTAGCCTTTCGCCTTGCCCAGGACTTTCTTGTGCCGCGCCTTGGCGGTCGTTCCACGTTTGACTCGTGCCATGACTCGGTCCCCCTCAGCTGTACGGGAGCATGCGGCGCACGCTCTTGACGTCGGCCTCGGCGACCTGTGCCGTCAGGCCCAGCTTCCGCTTACGCTTCGACTTTTTCTTGGTAAGGATGTGATTGAGGTGGGACTGGGCCCGCTTGTAGCCGCCCTTGCCCGTCCGCCGGAAGCGCTTGGCCGCGCCCCGGTTGGTTTTCAGTTTCGACATTGTCTTCTCCACTTTGACTGGCCGTGCCACGTACCGCTATTTGCGGCCGCTGCAGGCGGGAATGAACCGGCGGCGGCTGTCGCGGCCGCCGCCGGCATGAACTCACTTTTTCTTCGGTGCCATCACCATGACCATTTGCCGGCCTTCCATCTGCGGCATCTGCTCGACCACGGCGTATTCCTCGAGGTCGCCACGGACCCTGGCGAGCAGCTTTGCACCCAGATCCTGGTGCGCCATCTCCCGGCCACGGAACCTGAGCGTCACCTTGGTCTTGTCGCCGTGCTCGAGGAACTCGACCAGCTTACGCAACTTGATCTTGTAATCGCCCTCGTCCGTCCCCGGGCGAAACTTGATCTCCTTTACGTGCACCTGCTTTTGCTTCCGGCGGGCCGACTGGGCCTTCTTGTTCTGCTCGAACAGGTACTTGCCGAAATCCATGATCCGGCAAACCGGTGGATCTGCGGTCGGCGCAACTTCGACGAGGTCGAGTCCGGCATCGCGGGCGAGTTCCATCGCTTCCCTGATCGGCAGCACGCCGGCCTGCTCGCCCTCCTCGTCGATCACCCGAACCTGGGCTGCCTCGATTTCCTCGTTTCGCCTTACGCGTTTGTTGACTGCGATTCCCGGATCCTCCTCAAACCAAGGGTTTCCGCAACGGGCGGCGCAGCATGGCACGCCACAGCGAAGCGGGACCGCGATTCTATATAGCCGACTGCCAAGAAACAACTGCGACGAAGCCCTGTTCCGGGCCAAAACCGGGTGTTTTGTGGGGACAATGCAACAGGTATCGCCGGCCGCCCGGCCGGAAAGCTGGTGGGCGATGGTGGTTTCGAACCACCGACCTCCACGATGTCAACGTGGCGCTCTACCCCTGAGCTAATCGCCCTCGTTCCGGCGGTGCCGGGCACCGGCCGCGTCAATCGGGCCTGCGGCGCCGCGCGGCGGCGGCTTACGATACGCAAGCCCCCCGCCTCGTGCAAGCGCTTCAGCCCGCTTTGCGATCGGTCAGCCCGAGGCCCCGCTCGCGAATGTCGCGGATCTCGTCCCGGAGCCGGGCAGCCTCCTCGAATTCGAGGTCCCGGGCGTGCCTGAGCATACGCTTTTCCAGCTGTGCGGCACGCTTCATCAGCGCCTCGGCACTCAGGCCGGCATAGGGCGTCGCATCCTCGGCCGCAACCCGGCCCGCGCGCCGGCCGCCAGGCGCCGGGTACGCGGCTTCCATGACGTCCGCTACCCGCTTGACGATCGTCGCCGGCGTGATGCCGTACTGTTCGTTATGGGCCAGCTGTTTCTCGCGCCGCCGGCGGGTTTCGTCGAGCGCACGCTGCATCGAGCCCGTAACCGAATCAGCGTAGAGAATCGCCGTGCCGTTGATGTTTCTCGCCGCGCGGCCGATGGTCTGGATCAGCGAGCGATCCGAGCGCAGGAAGCCCTCCTTGTCCGCGTCGAGGATGGCCACCAGCGACACCTCGGGCATGTCGAGGCCCTCGCGCAGCAGGTTGATGCCCACGAGCACGTCGAAGACGCCGAGCCGCAGGTCACGGATGATCTCGGTACGTTCGACGGTATTGATGTCCGAATGCAGGTAGCGGACGCGCACGCCATGTTCCTGCAGGTAGTCCGTCAGGTCCTCGGCCATGCGTTTCGTCAGCGTCGTAATCAGTACCCGTTCCCCGCCTGCGACGCGTTTCGTGATCTCCGACAGCACGTCGTCGACCTGCGTCGAGGCTGGCCGCACCTCGACGACCGGGTCGACCAGGCCCGTCGGGCGGACGAGCTGTTCGACCGTATTGTCGGCATGCCGGGTCTCGTAGTCGCCCGGTGTCGCGGAGACGTAAATCGTCTGTGGCGAAAGGCGTTCGAACTCGTCGAATCGCAGCGGCCGGTTGTCGAGCGCCGACGGCAGCCGGAAACCGTATTCCACCAGGGTTTCCTTGCGTGACCGGTCGCCGCGATACATGCCGCCGAGCTGCGGCACGGTCACGTGGCTTTCGTCGATGATCAGGAGCGCGTCGTGCGGCACATAATCGAAGAGACAGGGGGGCGGTTCGCCCTCCTCGCGACCCGACAGGTAGCGGGAATAGTTCTCGATCCCGGTGCAGTAGCCCAGCTCCCGGATCATTTCGAGGTCGAAGAGCGTGCGCTGCTCCAGCCGCTGCGCTTCGAGCAGCTTGTCGTGGCTGCGCAGGTACTCGAGGCGTTCGCGTAATTCGCCCTTGATGAGTTCGCAGGCCTCGAGCAGCCGCTCGCGTGGCGTGACGTAGTGCGTCTTGGGGAAAATAGTGAGCCTCGGTACGCGCCGGGTCACCTCTCCGGTCAGCGGGTCGAACCACGCCAGTGACTCCACTTCATCGTCGAACAACTCGACACGAACGGCATCCCGGTCCGACTCCGCCGGGAAAATGTCGATCACGTCGCCGCGCACGCGGTACATGCCCTGCGAGAATTCCAGCTCGTTGCGCTTGTACTGCAGCTCGGCAAGCCGCCGGAGCAGCATGCGCTGGTCGATCCGGTCGCCCCGTGACAGGTGCAGCACCATGCTGAAATAGGCTTCGGGATCGCCGAGGCCGTAGATCGCGGACACGGTTGCGACGATGATGGCGTCGCGCCGCTCGATCAGCGCCTTCGTCGCCGACAGCCGCATCTGCTCGATGTGCTGGTTGATCGAGGCGTCCTTCTCGATGTACGTGTCCGAACTGGGCACATAGGCCTCGGGCTGGTAGTAGTCGTAGTAGGACACGAAGTACTCGACCGCATTGTGCGGGAAGTACTCGCGCATTTCGCCGTAGAGCTGCGCGGCAAGCGTCTTGTTGGGCGCGAGGATGATGGCCGGGCGCTGGATGCGTTCGATGACGCTGGCCATCGTGAACGTCTTTCCCGAGCCCGTCACGCCGAGCAGGACCTGGCGGGCCAGGCCGTCCCGGAGTCCTTCGACGAGGCCTGCGATGGCTTCGGCCTGGTCGCCTGCCGGAGCATAGTCCGCGACGAGCGTCAGCCGATCGCGGTCGTCCTCTGCCGTCTTGGGGCTCAATGTCGATTCACGTACCATGGATGCTGGTTTCCCGGAGGCAACCCTTGAGTCTACCAGTTTCAAAACGGCTGGGCCGGACGCGGCCGTCCCCGACCGGTGAGGCCCTCGCGCTGGCCGCCAGGTTACAGGCAGCCGGCCACGACATCATCGGTCTCGGCGTCGGTGAGCCGGACTTCGACACGCCCCAGGCGATTCGGGACGCGGCGATTGCCGCGATCCGGGGTGGCGCAACCCGGTACACACCGATCGCCGGCACGCCGGCACTCCGGGCCGCTGTCCGGCGCAAGTTCGCCCGCGACAACGGCCTCGAATTCGACAACGAACAGATCGTGGTTACGGCCGGCGCCAAGCAGGCGGTCTTCAGCCTGTGCCTCGCGGTACTCGATCCCGGCACGGAGGCGGTCATCCCCGCGCCGTACTGGGTGTCCTACCCGGACATCGTCGCGCTGTGCGGTGCGGAACCCGTCATCGTGCCGGCCGGAATCGACGCCGACTTCAAGGTGACGCCCGCCCGGCTCGCCGGCGCAATGAGCGACCGGACGCGGCTCGTCGTGCTGAACAGCCCCTGCAATCCGACGGGCGCCGCTTACACGGCGGACGAGCTCGCGGCGCTCGGCAGCGTGATCGAGCGCTTCCCGGACGTCGTCGTCGCAGCGGACGAGATCTACGAGCACATTTACTGGGGCCCGGAACCGTACACGAGTTTTGCCGCTGCCTGCCCGCAGCTGGCGGATCGCGTGGTCACGATCAACGGGGTCTCGAAGGCCTATGCGATGACGGGCTGGCGGATCGGCTTTGCCGCCGGTCCTCGCGCGCTGATCGAGGCCATGATCACGCTCCAGAGCCAGAGCACGACGAACCCGTCGAGCGTCTCGCAGGCCGCAGCCGTCGCCGCGCTGGACGGCGAACAGGCGCCGGTGGCCGACATGTGCCGGGCCTTCCGTGACCGGCACGACCTGGTCGTATCGGGGCTCGATGCCTTGCCCGGCTTCGAGTGCCGGCCGGGCGAAGGAACTTTCTATGCATTCCCTCGGGTCACGGGGGCAATCGAGGCGCTCGGCCTGGCCGACGACACCGAATTCACGAAGCACTTGCTCGAGTCGGCAGGCGTTGCCGTGGTCCCGGGTTCGGCCTTCGGCGCCCCCGGCCACGTCAGGCTTTCCTTTGCCTGCGCCAGGGAGACGCTCGAGGTCGCGCTGGCGCGCATCGCGGGCTGCCTGCCGGCTTGACTTACGGGGGGCGCTGGACCATCATCCCGGCCCGCACCAATCCCCGGTAGCTCAGTTGGTAGAGCGGTTGACTGTTAATCAATTGGTCGCTGGTTCGAGTCCGGCCCGGGGAGCCAGCTAATCCGGAAAGGCCTTCTCGCGAAGGCCTTTTTTATTTGCTCGCCGCAACTTCGATGATTGCGAGCCACAGGAACCGCAGGAAGTCCCGGAAGGCCTGCTCCGATACCCGCTCGTTGTCGCTGTGCGGCCCGTTGCCACTGTTGCGCTCTGCGACGCTCCTGAGCGGCCCGATCCCGTAAGCCGGAATCCCGAGCGCCCGGATCTGCGCCATATCCGTCGCTCCGGTCGACATCGTCGGCAACACGGTCGCATCCGGGTAGACGATGGCCGCGACGCGCTCCAGCGTTTCGAACATCTCGTTGTCGATCCCCGACGGCGGGCCGACCGGTCGATAGATCCGCTCCGGCACGAGCTCGATGCGCGGATCGTCGATCACCCGCGCGAGTTCCGCAAAAAAGGCCTGCAAGTCCTCGTCGGGGAGCACGCGAACATCGAGCATGGCGCTGGCTTCGGACGGGATCACGTTCTTCCGGAAACCCCCGTCGATGATGGTCGGCACGACGGAACTCCGCAGCACCGAGTAATGGTACGGGTCGTTTTCGTAGAAATACTGCTGGATCTCGGCGGTCCGCGCCGGGTTGGCGACATTACGGTACCGGTCGGCATCCTCCGGACTCGAAATCGTTGCCAGGCGTTCGAAATACGCGGTCGTGGTCTCGTTGAGACGCATTTCGGTCTGCCATGCCGCCGCCCGCGCGACCGCGCGCGCGATCGCCGCAACGGCGTTGTCTGCACGCGGCCGCGAGCCGTGCCCGGCCGTGCCCCGGGCGACGAGCGTGACGCGCCTCGGCACTTTCTCGATGGTCTGCACGCCGACAACATGCGCGTGGCCGTCCTCGAGCACGCCGCCGCCGCCTTCGGCGAGCGCGAATTCCGCATCGATCAGTTCCCGATGATGCTCGATCATGTAGTTGATGCCGACTTCGGGGGTTCCTTCCTCGCCGGCTTCGGCCAGGAAGATGATGTCCCGGTCCAGCTCGACGCCGTTGCGATGCAGGAGGATCAGGACCATCATCCCGGCCGTCACCGTATCCTTGTCGTCGAGCGAGCCGCGGCCGTATATCCAGCCATCCTCCCGCGCGCCGCCGAACGGATCCTTCAGCCAGCGCTCGGCCTGGACACCGACGACGTCGGTATGGCCCATGATCAGTATCGGCCGCTTGCTGCCGTTGCCGGGGATGCGCGCAACGAGGTTGGCCCGCGACGCTTCCAGCCAATAGAGCTCCGAATCGATCCCCTCGCGGGCCAGCACTGCCCGGACGTACTCGGCCGCCTCGGTCTCGTTACCGGGCGGATTGGTGGTGTTGATGCGGATCAGGCTCTGGAGGTGGCCGATCGCCTCCTCCGTGACGCGGTCCCAGTCGACGAGGAATCGTTCCTGCGCGCCTGCTAAGTCCGCAGCTGACAGCGTGACCAGAGCCAGTAGTGCCGCGACACGGGCACCATGCTTACCTGCTTTCGGGGCGGGAGAACGTGACGTGTCCACAGGAGTCCTCGATGCCGGGATTGTTCACGCGCCGACGATGTCGGACAGGTGCGCACGGAACGCCGCACCGGTCTCCGGATGATCGAGACCGTAGGCGACGGTTGCCTTGAGATAGCCCAGCTTGCTGCCGCAGTCGAAGCGCTTGCCTGAAAAGGCATAGGCATAAACCGGTGAGTCCGCGAGCAGGTCGGCGATCGCGTCGGTCAGCTGGATCTCGCCGCCCGCTCCGCGACCGGTCGTCGCGAGGGCGGTGAAAATCGCAGGCGGCAGCAGGTAGCGGCCGACGACGGCCATGTTGGAAGGCGCCTTGCCGGGCGCGGGCTTCTCGACAATCTGTTCGATCCGGTTGTTCGAATCGACGGCGACGATGCCGTAGCTTGAGGTCGCTTCCGGCGGCACCGTCTCGACCGCGATGACGCTGCCGCCATGGCGATCGTACTCGGCTGCCATCTGGGTCAGGCACGGTGGATCGCCGGCGATCAGGTCATCGGCGAGATGTACGAAAAAGGGTTCGTCGCCGACCGCAGGCTGCGCACAGAGCACCGCATGGCCGAGCCCCAGCGGCTCCCCCTGCCGGATGTAAATGCAGGCAACCCCCTCGGGCACGATGTTGTGGATCGACTCGAAGAGTTCCTCTTTGCCCGCCCCGGTCAGGGTCCGTTCGAGTTCCGCATCGGAATCGAAGTGATCCTCGATCGCGCGTTTCGATGCGCCGGTGACGAAAACGAGTTTCTTCGCGCCCGCGTCGATGGCCTCCTCGACCGCATACTGGATCAGCGGCTTGTCGACGATCGGCAGCATTTCTTTGGGGCTGGCCTTCGTAGCCGGCAGGAACCGCGTGCCGCGGCCGGCCACCGGGAAGACGGCTGTTCTTACGGGTTTGGGCACGTGACTACTCCGCCGGCAGGTACCAGCGGCGCATCATAGCGAATTCGCGGGGCCGGCGCAGGCGCGCCCGCGCCGGACCCCCGCGGCGCCCTCAGGGTCGCGATTACGGCTTCTTCTCAGCGGCGACCCGGATATTGGCGCGGTTGATCTCGACGGTACGCTCGCCGATGCCCTTCACCAGCGACAGGTCGTCAGGCCGCTTGAAAGGTCCGTGCTTCTTGCGGTACTCGACGATGGCTTTGGCTTTCGTAAGGCCTATCCCCTTGAGTTCCGCCGCAATGGTCTCCGCATCGGCGGTGTTGATGTCGACCGGACCTGCCCATGCGGCGAGCGGTACGGCGGTGATCAGAATGGCGAACATTCGCGTCAGGCGATTCATCATAAGCTCCTTCTCGAATTGAACCGGTGGGCCGGTCGAATCCGGCCGTAAGAGAGCTTAGAAGCCCTGCCGCCGCGGGGGGACGGCAGAATGTCGGCAGTTTCGGCGAAAAAGCGATCAGTTGGTGATGCTGTGCTGCAGCACGGTATCGAACTGCACCCGGGAGGCCGGCCGCTGTGTCTCCCAGTTACGGCAACTGGGACATTGCCAGAGCAGGCGCTGGCTCGAGAATCCGCACTCCTGGCACTGATAGCGCGGCGTGGCCGCCGCAAGCTTCGACAGCGCGCGACGGACTTTCTCGAACGCCGATTTTCTCGCATCCGCCCGCGTCTCCGCCAGTTGATGCAGGTCCACGAATTCACGCAGTGTCGGCTCGTTCAGCAGGTAATCCTCGACGCAGCGGTCGATAACCGGGATGCCACTGATGTCGTGCACGATCGACGTGTAGGCGATCAGCGGGCTCATCTCGGGATTCCGCTTGAGCATGGCGCGCAGATCGCCATCGAGGCCCTCGATCGACCCTTCACGCTTGTACGTTTCGACGATTTCCGGCAGCGCCTCGGCGATCAGGTAGGTGTGCTCGTCGATAATCCGGTGGTAGAGCTTGAGGGCCGTGCTGAAATCATCCGTCTCGCGCGCGATGTGCGCACGCGTGAGCGCACCGCGCATCGTGCGCGGCCGGCCCGCCTGGGCTTTCTTGACGTAGTCGCGTGCAGCACTGTAGTCCTTCCTGCGCGCCGCAGCTTCGGCGAGTTCACAATAGTAGTGCGCGATGCGCAGCTCGAGCGACCGCCCCGAGAGCTTCTCGAGACGCTGTCCGGCGTCGATCGCCTTTTCCCATTCCTTTTCCTGCTCGTAGATCCGGCACAGGCTTTCGAGCGCCTGTACCTGGTAGCGGGAGCCCTGCCCGAGGCGCGCGAAGAGCTTTTCCGCCCGGTCCAGGAGCCCCGCAGCGAGATAATCTTTCGCGAGAGAGAACAGCGCCTGGTCGCGCTGGTCGGACGCGAGATCCGGTCGCGCAATAATGTTCTGATGAATGCGAATCGCCCGATCGACCTCCCCGCGTCGCCGGAACAAGCTGCCGAGTGCGAAGTGCGTCTCTATGGTCTTGTCGTCGACGCGAACCATCTGCAGGAAGTGTTCGAGCGCCTGGTCGGTCTGCTCGTTGAGCAGGAAGTTCAGGCCTTTCAGGTAATCGATGTTGAGCGGCGGCGGGGCTTCGTCCTCGTCCCGTTCACCGAAGCGCCCCAGGGCCCAGCCTGCAGCCGCGAGCAGCAGGAACAGACCAGCCAGCAGGAAGGTCGATTCAGTCGGCATCGGACAGCGGCAGGTTCCTGAGCGAGCTGACCTCGGATTCCGATATACGCAGGGACCGTCGGAGTGCACGCCTGTCGTTGATGAGTTTGAAAACGAAGGCGGTCATGCACAGCATCCCGAAAAGTATTCCGATCGCAAAGGTCGCGGCCAGCGTCAGGGATACCGGGTAGGTGCCGGCGAAGAAACCGAGGTCGAGCTCGATCTCCCCGGTGTTCAGCGCGGTGAACGTGAACATCGCGACGAACAGGATCGCGATCAGGATGAGCAGGGCGGCACGCTTCAACATGAGTCGGCTCCGGCGACGGCGGGTCTGACGTCAGCGTAGAAGTGTATTGCAGTTACACCGAATTTGGTAACTGCCGGCGGTGCGAGCAGGCTGCGCTCTCAGTTCTTGATCGGGAAATGCCGGCTCGCGTTGACGCGCTCACGAAGATCCTTGCCGGGCTTGAAGTGCGGTACGTACTTGCCGGACAGCGCGACTGCCTCTCCGGTTTTCGGATTGCGCCCGATGCGCGGCGGGCGAAAGTGCAGGGAGAAACTCCCGAAGCCGCGAATCTCGATTCGCTGGCCTTGCGCCAGCGAATCGCTCATGAGATCCAGGAGGTGTTTGACGGCGAGTTCGACATCCTTGGCTGGCAAATGCTTCTGCTTGCGGGCAATAGCCTCGATCAGCTCTGATTTGGTCATTTTTAACTACGCCTTGTTCTTTGAGGCCCGTAACCCCCGGATAATACTAACAATATAGCCCAGACCCGAGGGTCCGGGCTACTGTTTTTACGTATTATTTCCGGTCCCCGGACATTTTCTCCTTCAGCAGTTCGCCCAGCGTCGTGCCGACTGGCGCGGCGCCGGCTTCCGTCTTGTAGCTGCTGACGGCTTCCGCCTCCTCGTGGGCCTCCTTGGCCTTGATCGAGAGCTGAATGGTCCGGTTCTTGCGGTCTACGTTCGTGAACTTCGCCTCGACCTCGTCACCGACCTTGATCATGGTCCGGGCATCCTCGACCCGCCCGCGCGCCATCTCCGACGCCCGCAGGGAACCGAGTACACCATCGCCGAGGTCGACCGTCGCGCCGCGCGCGTCGACGTCCGTGACAGTGCCCTTGACGATGGAGTTCTTCGGATGCTCGGCGAGCCAGGACGAGAAGGGATCCTTCTCGAGCTGCTTGATACCGAGCGAGATCCGTTCCCGCTCCGCGTCGATCGCGAGCACGGCAGCTTCAAGATCCTGGCCCTTGCGGTAATTCCGCACGGCCTCTTCACCCGGCTGCTCCCACGAGATGTCGGAGAGGTGGACGAGACCGTCGATACCACCGTCCAGTCCGATGAAGATACCGAAGTCGGTGATCGACTTGATCTGCCCGGACACCTTGTCGCCGCGGTTGTAGGTGGCCGCGAATTCTGCCCACGGATTCGACTTGCACTGCTTGATACCGAGCGAGATGCGCCGGCGCTCTTCGTCGATCTCGAGCACCATGACCTCGATCTCTTCGCCGACCTGGACGACCCGCGAGGGATTCACGTTTTTGTTCGTCCAGTCCATCTCGGAAACATGGACCAGGCCTTCGACGCCGTCCTCGATCTCGACGAAGCAGCCGTAATCGGCAATGTTCGTTACCTTGCCGAACAAGCGCGTCTGCGGCGGATAGCGGCGCGACAGGTCCTTCCACGGATCGTCACCGAGTTGCTTCATGCCGAGCGATACGCGCTGGCGCTCCCGGTCGAACTTGAGAATCTTGACCTCGATCTCGTCGCCGACGTTGACGATTTCCGACGGATGCTTGACCCGCTTCCACGCCATGTCCGTAATGTGCAGGAGGCCGTCGATGCCCCCCAGGTCGACGAACGCGCCGTAATCGGTGAGGTTCTTGACGATGCCGGAAATGACGTTGCCTTCCTGCAGCTCCTCGAGCAGGGCCTCGCGCTCGGCGGAGTATTCCTGTTCGACGACCGCTCGCCGGGAAACGACGACGTTATTGCGCCGCTGGTCGAGCTTGATGACCTTGAACTCGAGGCTCTTGCCTTCGAGGTAGGCGGGATCGCGCACCGGCCGGACGTCCACGAGCGATCCCGGCAGGAACGCGCGGACGTTGTCGATCTCGACCGTGAAGCCGCCCTTGACGCGCCCGTTGATAACGCCCTCGACGACCTGGTCTTCGTCAAAGGCCTTCTTGAGTTCAGTCCAGGTCCGCGCCCGGATGGCTTTCTCCCGCGACAGGCGGGTTTCGCCGAAACCGTCCTCGACGGCATCGAGCGCCACTTCGACCTCGTCGCCGATGGATATCTCACCTTCGCGCGTGTCGTTCCTGAATTGTTCGATGGGGATGACGGCCTCGGACTTGAGACCGGCGCTGACGATGACGACATCGTCGTTGACTGCCACGACCGTGCCCTTGATGATCGAGCCCGGTTTTATCTGTTGGCTGGCAAAACTCTGTTCAAATAACTCGGCAAAACTTTCAGACATTTCAAAACCCACGAGAGCCGCATGCTCTCACCCAGTCGTCACGCCGCGTCCTGCGGCCAACGGTTCACATGAACAAAGGATCGAACATCCTGTCCGATCCGTGACAATTGCTTCCTCGAAAACCTAGAGTTCGGCGACCCAGTCGAGCACCGTCCGGGTGACGGCGTCGATGGACAGGTCCGACGAGTCCAGTATCCTGGCATCCCGGGCTGCCCTGAGCGGTGCGACCGATCGCTCGGAATCCCGCCGGTCGCGTTCCTCGATGTCCCGCGAAAGGGCCGCGACATTAACATCGATCCCCTTTTCTTTCAACTGCTTATAGCGCCTTTTCGCGCGCTCCGCCGGACTGGCTGTCAGGAACACCTTGAGCGGGCGTCCGGGAACACGCGGGTGCCCATGTCACGCCCGTCCGCAACCAGCCCGGGCGGGCGCCGGAACGCCCGCTGCCGGTCGAGCAGCGCGTCACGCACGGCCGGCAGCGCCGCTACCACGGAGGCACCGGCCCCCGTTTCTTCGGTCCGGACGTCCTCGGTCACATCGTCCCCGTCGAGGCGGATCTCCTCCTCCCCGTCGGCGCCCGCCGCGAAGCTCGCATCGAGGCGGGCCGCCACATCCGCCACGGCGCGGGCGTCCTCCAGGTCGATGCCGCGCTGCGCGGCAGCCAGGGCCACCAGCCGGTACAGCGCCCCGCTGTCCAGCAGGTGCCAGCCCAGGGCCTCGGCCACGTGCCGCGAGATCGTGCCCTTCCCCGAGCCGCTGGGGCCGTCGATCGTCACGACCGGGACGGGCTGGCTACCCGCCATCGCGCGCCCCCTCCTCGACGCGGATGTCGACGCCGATCCCGCGCAGGTGGCCTGCGAAGTCCGGGAACGAGGTCGCGACCGGCGCCACATCGTCAATCTCGACCGGCCCGTCGGCGATCGTCGCCGCCACCGCCAGCGCCATCGCCACGCGGTGGTCACCGTGACTCGCCGCGCGGCCGGTTCGGAACCGCCCGCCCGTGATCGTCGCCCCGTCCGGCGTCTCGTCGACGTCGATGCCGAGCGCCCGCAGACCCGCCGCCATCGAGGCGATGCGGTCGCTTTCCTTGACCCGCAGTTCGCCGATCCCGGAGAACTCGGTCCTGCCCTCGGCCGCTGCAGCGGCGACGAACAGGACGGGAAACTCGTCGATCGCGAGCGATACGAGACCGGGGTCTACCGCCCCGCCGACGAGGCGGGAAGCGCGGACCCGCAGGTCCGCCACCGGCTCGGCCCCGAAGTGCCGCTCGTTCCCGGCCTCGATATCCGCGCCCATGGCACGCAGGATGTCCAGCACACCCGTGCGCGTCGGGTTGACGCCCACGTCCTTGATCAACAGCTCGGCGTCCTTGCTCAGGATGGCCGCAAGCATCGGGAAGGCGGCGGACGACAGGTCACCGGGCACCCGGACCGCTGCGCCGGCAAGCCGCTGCCCGCCGGCAAGGCAAATGCGCTGCCCGGTAACCGAGACGTTGGCGCCCAGCGTCTCGGTTACCGGGCAGCGCATTTGCCTTGCC
>JAWWBD010000038.1:0-17827 GCA_033721115.1 Woeseiaceae bacterium
CGGCCGGGCCCGACCGGCACGCCGTTTTCGCGCGCCCAGCGGATGAAGTCGGCGACGATCAGGAAGTAACCCGGGAAGCCCATGCCGCGGATCACCTCGAGCTCCGTCTCGAGCCGCGCGAAGTAAGGTGCGGCGACGGCATCGCGCTCGTTGGCGGGAATCACTTCGTCCTCGAACTTGCGTGCGAGTTCGACTTCAAGACCGTGCCGCGCCTGCGCCTCGAGGTAGTCACCCTCGGTCTCCCCTGCCGGCACGGGGAAAGCCGGCAGCACGCTGTTGCCGAGCGAGAGCTCGTAATTGCAGCGCTTCGCGATCTCGAGCGCATTGTCGATCGCGGCCGGGATGTCGGCAAAGCGTTCACGCATCTCGTCCGCGGAGCGCAGATACTGCTCCTCGCTGTAATGCCGTGGCCGATCCTTGTCGCCCAGCACGCGGCCGTCGCGGATGCAGACCCGCGCTTCGTGCGCGAAGAAATCCTCGCGCGCGAGAAACCGCACGTCGTTGGTCGCGACCACACCGGCGCCGGCGGCGCCGGCGATCTGCAGGCAGGCCTGGACGACTTCCTCCTCACCGCTGCGCCCGGTGCGGACGAGTTCCAGGTAATACCGGTCGCCGAAGATCGCCTGCCAGTCGGCGACGAGGTTTCGTGCACGATCCTCGTGGCCGTTCAAAAGGGCCCGGCCGACGTCGCCTTGCGCGCCGCCCGAGAGCGCGATCAGGCCCGCGCAGCGCGCGCGGTCGAGCCACTCGCGCCTGAGCTGCGGCTCGCCACGGACCTGGCCCTCGAGATAGGCCCGGGTCAGCAGTTCGGACAGGCTCCGGTAGCCGGTCGCGTCCTGGCACAGGAGCACGAGCGTGTACGGCCGGTCCATCTCGTCGTCGGTCGTGACCCTGACGTCGGCGCCGATGATGGGCTTGATCCCGGCTGCGAGCGCCTTGCGGTAGAACTTCACCATGCCGAACAGGTTCATCTGATCGGTCAGCGCGACCGCCGGGATGCCGGCCGCGGCACAGTGCTCCAGCAGCGGGCCGACGCGCACCGTGCTGTCGACGAGCGAGTACTCGCTGTGCAGGTGCAGGTGGGGGAAACCGGTCGTGCTCACGACACGAGCCTCACCGGCGCAAAGCTCTGCCGGTGCTGGGGCGAGGGACCGAGCGCCGCCAGCCGGTCACGGTGCTCGCGCGTGCAGTAGCCCTTGTGGCGGGAGAACGCATACCCCGGATAAACGCGGTCGAGTTCGACCATGATCCGGTCGCGTGCGGTCTTCGCGAGGATCGAGGCGGCGCTGATCGCCGGCACCTTGCCGTCGCCGCCGACGATCGCCTCGCCCTCGAGGTGCCGGTCGCCGAAGCCGAGGTGCGGCAGTCGGTTGCCGTCGACCCGGACCCCGGCGGGCAGGACCGGCAGCCCGAGGATCGCCCGCCGCATCGCGAGCATCGTCGCACCGAGAATGTTGAGCGCATCGATCTCGGCCGTATCGGCCCAGGCCACGGACCACGCCACGGCGCGCAGCCGGATCCGGCCCGCGAGCGCTTCGCGCACGGGCGCCGCGAGCTGCTTCGAATCGGCCAGGCCGCGAATGGGCCGGCATGGATCGAGGATGACGGCCGCCGCGACGACGGGCCCCGCGAGCGGCCCGCGCCCGGCCTCGTCGACTCCGGCGATCAGTCCCTCGAGCTGGATGAGCGTTGCCTGCTCCATGCGCGGTTTCGACTTGGGGCCTGGTCCCGGGATCAGTTTACGAGGTCGATGACGGCTGCCGCGGCGCGCTCGTCCGCGCCGAGGGCCAGTTCTGCGCGCAGTTTAACAAACCGCGCCGCGATTAGAGCCCGGCGCCCGGGGTCGTCCAGCAGGGACCTGACCTCGGCGGCAATCGCCGCCGGCGTCGCCCGTTCCTGGATGAGCTCGGGTACGAGCGGCTCGTCCGTCAGCAGGTTCGGCAGCGTGAAGTGGCGGATCCTGAGCAGCCGGAACGTGCGCACGAGGAATGCCGTCGCAGCGGCCACGCGGTAGGCGGCAACCGTCGGCTTGCCGAGCAGCGCCGCCTCGAGCGCCGCCGTACCCGAAGCCAGCAGCACGATGTCGGCGGCGGCCATGACCTCGATCGAACCGCCATCCGTGATCCGGAACCTGGCTGCGACGCCGGCGGCGTCGACCTGGGCCTCGATCATGGCCTTGAGCCGCGGCGTCGCCGCGGGCGTGACGAAGGTCAGGTCGGGGTATAGCTCCGCGAGGTCCCCGGCAGCGGCAGCGAACAGCGGGCCGAGCCGGGACACCTCGCTGCCGCGGCTGCCCGGCAACACGGCGACGACCGGGCCGTCGCCCAGGTCGAGCATCTGGCGCGCCGAGACGATATCGATGTCCGTCGGGATCGAGTCGGCCTTCGGATGCCCGACGAACACGGCGTCGACACCGTGTTCGTCGTAGAGCGCTTTTTCGAATGGCAGGATGCAGAGCAGCCTGTCGACCGCACTGCGCACGGTGCGGATCCGCCCGGGACGCCACGCCCAGACGCTCGGACTCACGTAGTGCACGGTGCGGATGCCGGCCCTGCGCAGCCTCTTCTCCAGTCCGAAGTTGAAGTCGGGCGCATCGATGCCGACGAAGACGTCGGGCGGCGCCTGCCGCCAGCGTCGCGCCAGGCGGCGCCTGAGCGCCAGGAGCTTCGGAATCTCGGCGAGCGGCTCGATGAGTCCCATGACCGCGAGCGTTTCCGCGTCCTCGAGCACGGTACAGCCTGCCGCCGCCATCGCGGGCCCGGCTACGCCTTCGAATGCCACGCCCGGGATGCGCTTCTTGAGCGCGTGGATCAGGCCCGCGCCAAGGAGATCGCCGGACGCCTCACCCGCGACGAGGGCGACGCGCATCGGCGCTAGCGCACCAGGCCACGCTCCGAGGAGCGCAGGGAGTCGAGCAGCGGTTCGAGTTCGGGCGCGGCGGCGGCGCGCTCGGCGATGACGTCGATCGCCTCGGCCAGTCGCATCCCCCTGCGGTAGACGAGCCGGTACGCCTCCTTGATGTTGCGGATCTCACCCGCCGTGAAACCGCGCCGCTTGAGTCCCTCGCTGTTGATACCCCGCGGTGCGCCCGGATTGCCCGACACCATCGTGTACGCAGGTACGTCGCGGTTCACGCCCGAGTACATCCCCAGGAACGCGTGCGGGCCGATCCGGCAGAACTGGTGGGCGCCGGAGAATCCCCCCATGATGACCCAGTCGCCGACGTGCACGTGTCCGGCGAGCGTCGTGTTGTTGGCCATGATGGTGTTGTTGCCGACCCGGCAGTCATGGGCGATATGGACGTACGCCATGATCCAGTTGTCGTCGCCCAGCACGGTCAATCCCTCGTCCTGCACGGTACCGCGGCTGACCGTACAGAACTCGCGGATCGTGTTGCGGTCGCCGATCTTGAGCCGCGTCGGCTCGCCTGCATATTTCTTGTCCTGCGGATCGTCACCGACGGAGGCGAACTGGTAGATGCGATTGTCCCGCCCGATCTCGGTCGGCCCGTTGATGACGACGTGGCTCGCGACGCGCGTGCCGGACCCGATGACGACGTTGTCGCCCACGACGCTGAAGGCGCCGATCTCGACGTCCGCGGCGATCTCCGCGCTCGCCGCGACGATCGCGGTGGCGTGGATCACGCGTCACCCTCCTCGAGCTTGCGCACGCGATCGTTGAGCGCGTCGAGCCGCCGGATCCGGGCAACGGTCCGGTTCCACTCGCGGACCGGCACGGCGGGAAAGCTCGACGCATAGACGCCGGGCTCGGTGATGTCCTTGGTCACCATACCCTGCCCGCTCACGACCACGTCGTCACAGATCGTGATGTGGCCCACGGCGCCGGACTGGCCCGCGAACATGCAGCGTCGGCCGATCGTCGTCGAGCCCGCGATACCGGTCATTGCCGCCATTGCGGTATGCGCGCCGACGCGTACGTTGTGCGCGATCATGCAGAGATTGTCGATCCTGACGCCGTCCTCGATCACCGTATCGTCGAGCGCGCCGCAGTCGATCGTGGTGTTGGCGCCGATCTCGACGTCGTCCCCGATGACAACGCCGCCCACCTGCGGCACCTTGACCCAGCCTGCCGCCGTCATCGCGTTGCCGAAGCCGTCCGCACCGAGTACGACGCCGGGGTGCAGGATCCCGCGCGCACCGAGCCTGACCTTGCGCGCCAGCGTAACGTTGGCGACCAGGCGGCTGTGCGCCCCGACGTGACAGTCCGGCCCGAGTACCGAGCCCGGGCCGACGTAGGCGCCGGCCCCGACCGAGCTGCCCTCGCCGATTACGACGTGCGGTGCAATCTGGGCGTCGGGCGCGATGCTGGCCGATGGCGCGATCACCGCCGACGGATGGATGCCCGGCTCGACGGCCGGCGCAGGACAGATCAGGTCCGCCATCCGTGCGTAGGCCGCGTAGGGTTCGTCGCTGACCAGGACGGCGCAGGGCGCGCCGTTCGCGTCTTCCGCACGCAGTACCACAGCGCCGGCAGCCGTTTCGGCCAGCGCCGGCAGGAATGCCCTGCTCGACAGGAAACTCAGCGAACGCGGATTGGCGCTGGCCAGCGACGCGACGTTGTCGACGACGATGTCTCCGTCGCCTCTGAGTTCGCAGTCAAACCGGGACGCCAGTTCGCCCAGGTTCGCGGCAGTCAACGGCTCGCCCGACCGGTGTGCGGCGGTCAGCGGGCGCTGGTCGCCTGGAAATTCGCCTCGACCGTGCGCAGGACCTCCTCGGTGATGTTCACGGCACTGCTCGCGTACAGCACGCCGTCACCGACGACCAGGTCGTAACCCTCCTGCTGTGCGTAGGCCTGTACTTCCTGCAGGAGCGACCGCTGCAGATTGCCCAGCTCTTCGTTCTGGCGCAGGTTCAGATCCTCGCGGAATTCGCTCTGCAGACGCGTCACTTCGCGCTGCAGGTCGCGGAGGTTCTTCTCCGCATTGCGCCGCTCGGTCTCGCCCATGACGGCGATGTCCTTCTGCACCTTCGCGGCCAGGTCCTCGTATTCCTTCTGCTTTGCCAGGAACTCGCGCTGGCGTGGCGCGAACTCTTCCTGCAATGCGTCCATCGCCGCTTTCGTCTGCGGCGCGCGCTCCATCAGGACCGGAATGTTGACGACACCGATTTTCAGCCCGTCCTGCGCCTGCGCAGGCACCGCGAGGGCACTGATGAGCGCTGCGATTAAGCCGAACCGTACGATGTGCTGCTTGATGTAACTCATATTAAATACTTCCAATCCTTAAAATGCCTGTCCAATCGAGAACTGGAATCGCTCCAGTTCATCGCCGTAAAACCTGTCGTTGCCCCGGAATTCGTTGAGCGGGAACGCGTAGCTGAACCGGAACAGTCCCAGCGGCGCCAGCCATTCTACGCTAATCCCCACGGACGCACGCAGTTCGTCGAAGTCCGGCGTGTACTCGATCGGGGAACCGAGCTTGTCCGTAAACGCCACCTCGCCGGTGTTGAATACGTTGCCGATGTCGTAGAACAGGCTGGCCCGGGCCTGGCTGGCGACCTTGTCCGGCAGCGGGAGTATAAGCTCTACCTGGCTTGCGGCCAAAACGTTGCCACCGTAGGGATTCCCGAAGCTGTCGCGCGGGCCCAGGAACGACTCCCGGTAGCCACGCACGGACTGCGGCCCGCCGCCGAAGAAGTGCTTGAAGGGCGGCAATGCCGTCGTGTCGTTCAGGCCTTCGCCGAAACCGAGATCCACGTTGAATTTCATGGTCCAGCGGCGCCAGATGCGCTGGTACTTCGTGAAACTGTAGCGGGCATTCCAGTACTCGACTTCGCTGCCCGGCACGGCATAGGTCAGGACCAGCTGCTGGCGCAGGCCCCGGGTCGCGAACAGTGCGCGATTGCGGCTGTCGTAGGTCCAGCCCGCGAGCAGTTCGTAGGAATCGTACTCGGTGCCGAAAAACCGGAATCCCGCCCCGGTGTCGCGGTTGAACGGGTTGCCATTGTTCAGCACCCAGTCCTGTGCCTGCTGCGTGCTGCCGGACGACGACAGGAGCTCGGCATGCTGGAAGGTCAGGCCGAACGACAGCGACTGGTATTCCGACAGCGGGTAGCCGTAGTCGACCGTCGCGGATGCGCTGGTGGTCGAAAAGTCCGAGGCGCCGCGCGTGAACTGGGTCAGATCACGGTAGTTGATGCCGATCGTGCGCCGCACGCCATCCATGGTCCGGTACGGGTCCGTGTGCGACAGCGCATAGATCTTCTGGAAGCGGCCCGAAATCAGTTCGAGCGCGACGCGGTTGCCGGAGCCCAGGAAGTTGGTATGAATCACGCTGCCGTTCAGGAGCAGGCCCTGCGCCTCGGAGAAGCCGACGCCGCCGCTGAACTGCCCGGGCATCCGGTATTCGAGATCGACATCGATGTCCACGAGATCCGGGCTGCCCGTTACCGGGTTGTTGCTGACCTCGACCGATTCGATATACGGCAGGCGCTGCAAACGGATCTTGGAGCGGTCGATGAGTGAATTCGAGAGATACGCGCCTTCCATCTGGCGCATTTCGCGCCGCAGGACCTCGTCGTCGACCTGGTCGATACCGTTGAAGTTGATACGGCGTACGTAGACCCGGCTCTTCGGATCGATGTAGAAGGTGATCGACGCTTCCTTTTTCTCGTAGTCGAGCTCCGGCACCGGCTCGATCTCTGCGTTCGCATAACCCTGCTCGCCGAGCCTGAGCGACATGAACTCGGACGACCGCGTCAGCAGGTTCAGGTTGAAAACCGAACCCGGCTGCGCGACGACCAGTGCGCGCAAATACTCCTCCGGAACGACCATCTCGCCGACGAGCTTGATGTCGGAAATCGTGTACAGGTCGCCTTCGTGGATACCGATCGTGACGTAGATGTCCTTCTTGTTGGGCGAAATCGCAACCTGGGTCGACTCGATGCGGAAATCCGCGTAGCCCCTGTCCATGTAGTAGGAACGCAGTTTCTCGAGGTCGCCCTCGAGCGCCTCGGCCGAATAACGGTCGTCCTGCCGGAACCACGACAGCCAGTTGGCCGTGTCCAGCTCGAAGTCGCTGCGGATTTCCTCGTCGGTGAAGGCCGTGTTGCCCACGATGTTGACCTGCCGGATCCGGGCCCGGTCGCCTTCGTTGATGTCGAACCTGATCCGCACCGTGTTGTTCGGGCCGTCGGTGACGTCCGTGTCGATCGTGACGCCGTACTTGCCGCGCGAGTAATACTGCTCGCGGAGCGCCATCGCCACGTTCTCGAGGATCGACCGGTCGAACGTCCCGCCCTTGCGCAGCCCGATGCCGCGCAGCGACTCCATCAGTTCCTCGGTCTTGATGTCCTTGTTGCCCTCGACCACGAAGCTCTCGATCGACGGTCGCTCGCGAACGGCGATGACGAGCGTGTCGCCGTCGCGCCTGAGCTCGATGTTCTCGAACAGGCCCTGGCCGTACAGCGAGCGGATCGACTCGCGCACACGGACGTCGTCGACCGTGTCGCCGATGTTGATCGGCAGGTAGTTGAACACGGTGCCTTCCGATATCCGCTGCAGGCCCTCGACGCGCATGTCGCGGACGACGAAGGGCTCGGCCGCGAGCGCCGGCAGCGCGACCAGCAGTGCGGCCAGCGCCGGCAGGAGTTTTTTCGTTATGCGTTCGATCGGCATCACTTGGGTGTCGGGTTCCTGTGGCGGCCTCAGCCGAGAATGCGGGCGATATCGTTGTAGAAGGCGAAACTCATGAGCAAAATCAGCGCGAAGATTCCGACCTGCTGGCCGATCAGCTGTGCGCGCTCGGACAGCGGGCTGCCCTTCACGAGTTCGACCGACTGGTAGACGATCTGCCCGCCGTCCAGTACCGGCACGGGCAGCAGGTTCAGCACGCCGAGGCTGATGCTGACGAGCGCCAGGAAACCCAAAAACTCGTTCAGGCCGCGTTCTGCCGAGGTGCCGGCGAACTGGGCGATGTTGATCGGGCCGCTGATGTTCTTGATCGAAACGTCGCCCGTAATCATGCGGCCCAGCATGCGCACGGTGAAAACCGTCGTCGCCCAGGTCCGCTCGACGCCGGCGGCAAGCGAGTCCAGCGGCCCGTATTTGCGGAGATAGTAATACGACCCCAGCTCGTTCGACCCGCGAACGCCGAGCAGACCGCGGACCTCGCCGTCCACCTCGTGCTCGCCGAGCACGGCGGTCACCGAGCGGGGTTCGCCATGGCGCACGAAGTCGATGCGCACTTCCTCGTGGGGACGGGTCGAAACGACCCCGACCAGGTCGTTGTACGAACTGACGGGCTCGCCCGCGACCGCCGTGATCCGGTCGCCCACGGCCAGGCCGGCGGCCTCGGCCGCACCGCCCTCGGTCAGCTCGCCGATCACAGCCGGTGGCTGCCAGGGCCTGAAGCCCAGCCCGTCGAACAGGACGCCCGGCTCGGTCAGGCGCGTCGCCGCCCCACCGACTTCGAGCACGGTCCGGCGCGCGCGGCCCTCCGTATCCTCCACCGTGACCGGGATGCGCCCGTCGGCAACCATGCGATCGAGCATCGCGACCAGCGCGGATTCCCAGTCCGCGGTCTCGGTCTCGCCAACCGCCACGATCCGGTCGCCGAATTCGAGCCCTGCATCCGCCGCGATCGAGCCCTTCTCGACCTCGCCGATGGCGGGCACCAGCGTCGGGATTCCGCTCAGGAACAAGGCCCAGTAGGCGGCGATCGCGAAGAGGAAATTGAACGCGGGTCCGGCCAGCAGCACGGCGATGCGCCAGGGTATCGGCCGGTGGTTGAATGCGCGGCCTTCGTCCCCGGCCGCGACGGGTCCGTCCCGGCCGTCCAGGAACCGCACGTAGCCGCCGAGCGGGATCGCGGCGATGCAGTACTCGGTCCGGTCCGCGCCGCGCGTCCACTTGACGAGCGGCCGTCCGAACCCGATCGAGAAGCGCAGGACCTTCATGCCGGCCCAGCGGCCGACGATGTAGTGGCCATACTCGTGGATCGCGACCAGCACGCTGATCGCGACGGCAAACGCGGCGAGACTGGTCAGGGCATCAAGCATGGCATTCCGCTTCCTTCGGGCCGGGGCTCAGGACTGTTGACTGGCAGTTTTCCCCGCAGTTCCCGGGCGCTTGCGCCGAGGCTCACCGACGGTAAATGAACGGGGGCTGAACGAAGCATCAGCGCGTCCCCAGCCACATGAGCCCGATCGCGAACAGCGGCGCCGCCGCGGCGATGCTGTCGATGCGATCGAGGACGCCGCCGTGGCCCGGGAACAAAAAGCCGCTGTCCTTGAGTCCCGCATCACGCTTGAACATGCTGACCGTCAGGTCACCCACGATGGAGATGCAGGCCACGGCGAGGCACAGCGGCACGAAGAAAACCGGGTCGAGGCCGCTCACGGCCGCCGCCGCCAGCGCGAGCAGCAGGACCGCGGCGAGGCCGCCGATGACGCCCTCCCAGGTTTTGCCGGGACTGATGCTCGGTGCGAGCTTGATGCGGCCGAAGCGTTTGCCCGCGAAAAACGCCCCGCTGTCCGCCACCCAGACGATCAGCAGCGCAAACATGAGCATGCGCGGCGAGACGGCGAGCAGCGCGACCAGCGCCGCGTACATCGGCACGATCACGAAGACACCGCCGAGCCAGCGGACGACCGCGGGCACCGGCGTAGGATAGAAAAAAGTCCATGCGAAAGCCCCCAGCCACCAGGCGAGCGCGGCCAGCAGCACGGTTTCCACGCGTCCCGTAAGGACCGTCGCCACCAGTGCCAGGGCGGCCCCGATGAACAGCACGTAGCCGAGGCGGACTGCAACGGATTCGCTCTTCAGGAAGCCGGACCATTCCCAGGCCGCCGCGAGCAGCACGAGCGCGAGGGCGACCTCGGTCGCGACCGGCGGCAGCAGGAATACGACGCCCGCCAGGATCGCGAGCGCGATGACAGCGGTAACGACCCTTTGCTTCATGAAACGACGGCCTTGACCTGCTCGCCCGTGTGGCCGTAGCGGCGCTCGCGGCCGGCGAAGAACGCGAGCGCTTCGTCGAAGTGCGACTTCTCGAAGTCCGGCCACAGCACGTCCGTGAACCAGAGCTCGGCGTAAGCGAGCTGCCAGAGCAGGAAATTGCTGATGCGCTGCTCCCCGCCGGTGCGGATCAGGAGATCCGGCTCCGGCGCGTCGGCCAGCGCGAGCCCGGCGGCTATGTCCGCGTCGTCGATCGCCGGCGGCTCGATCTCGCCCGCCGCTGCCTTCTCGGCCAGGCGGCGAGCCGCCTGCACGAGGTCCCAGCGTCCGCCGTAGGCGATCGCGACGCGCAGCTTCAGTCCCGCATTGGCCTCCGTCTGCCGCTCGGCAGAGGCCATCAGCGCCTGCAACTCGGGCTGCAGCCGCTGGCGGTTGCCGATGAAGCCGAGCTGGACGTCGTTCCGGTCCAGCTCGTCGACCTCGCGCTGCAGGGCTTCCAGGAACAGCTTCATCAGCATCCGGATCTCGTCCCGCGGCCGCTGCCAGTTCTCGCTCGAAAACGCGAACAGGGTCAGGTGGCCGACACCGCGCTCTGCCGCGATCTCGACAGTGCGGCGTACCGCGCCGACGCCCGAGCGATGGCCGGCGTAGCGCGGCATGCCGCGCTTGCGCGCCCAGCGCCCGTTGCCGTCCATGATCACGGCGACGTGGCGGGGTATCTTGTCGTGGTCGGTCATCGTCACGCTGTCCGGGACTCCCGGTGCTCAGATTTCCATCAGCTCGGCTTCCTTGTCCGCGAGCAGCTGGTCAACCTTTGCGACGTATTCGTCCGTGATTGCCTGGATCTCGTCCTCGGCGCGACGTTCCTCGTCTTCGCCGATCATCTTCTCCTTCTGCAGGTCCTTGATGTCGCCGATCGCGTCCCGGCGAATGTTGCGGATCGCGACGCGCCCGCCCTCCGCTTCGCTGCGCACGACCCGGATCATGTCCTTGCGGCGCTCCTCGGTCAGCGGCGGCAGCGGAACGCGGATGACGGTACCGGCGGTCGCCGGATTCAGGCCGAGGTCGGAGTTCATGATCGCCTTCTCGATCACGGGCACCATGTCCTTCTCCCACGGCGTCACGGTCAGCGTCCGGGCATCCTCGACGTTCACGTTCGACACCTGGTTCAGGGGCACCTCGGCGCCGTAGTACTCGACCGTGATGTGGTCGAGCAGGCTCGTATGCGCCCGCCCGGTCCGGATCTTGGTCAGCTCCTGCTTGAGCGAGGCCACGCTCTTCGCCATGCGGTCCCTGGCGTCTTTCTTGATTTCGTCCAGCACAATCTTGGTCCTCAACTGTCGAGTGAAACAGGTCCTATGCCGTCACCAGCGTCCCGACGCCCTCGCCCGTCATCGCTTTCAGCAGCGCGTCTTCCTGCGTCAGGTCGAACACCCTGAGCGGCAGGTCGTTGTCCCGGCACATGACGACGGCAGTCGCGTCCATCACGAGCAGCTTGTCGTTGATGACCTGGTCGTAGGACACCGTGTCGAAGCGGCGCGCATCGGGGTTGGCGACCGGGTCGGAGTCGTAGACGCCGTCGACCTTCGTCGCCTTGAGCAGGACGTCGGCGCCGATCTCGATGGCACGCAGGCTCGCAGCCGTATCCGTCGTGAAAAAGGGGTTGCCGGTGCCGGCGGCCAGGACGATGACCCGGCCCTTCTCCAGGTGCCGGATCGCCCGGCGGCGGATGTAGTCCTCACAGACGTCGTGTATCTGCAGCGCGGACATCACCCGCGCGTAGACCCCCATCGACTCGAGCGCGTCCTGGACGGCCAGCGCATTGATGACCGTCGCCAGCATGCCCATGTGGTCCCCGGTGACGCGGTCCATGCCCGAGCGCGCCAGCCCCTCGCCCCGGAAGATGTTGCCGCCGCCAATGACGATCGCGATCTCGATGCCGGCTTCGCGGGCCTTCGCGACCTCGCCCGCGATGCGCTGGATCACCACCGGCTGGATGCCGTAATCGAGTTCCCCCATCAGCGCTTCGCCGCTGAGTTTCAGAAGTACGCGCCGGTACGGTACGGGGGAATCATTCATGCGCTTGCCTCGAGCCGGATTCTACTGCATTCGCCTCGGTTAGTCTTTAATTAAATCAGGGTGTTAGCTCGCATACCTCAACTGGCGCCTTTGACCTGGGCCATGACCTCCTCGACGAAGTTGTCGGCTTTTTTCTCGATGCCTTCCCCGACTTCGAAACGCACGAATGCGACGACCCGCGCGCCGTTGTCCTTGAGGAGCTTGCCCACGCTCGTGTCCGGATCCTTGACGAACGGCTGGCCGACCAGCGTGATCTCCTGCAGGAACTTCCTGAGACGTCCGGCGACCATCTTCTCG
Source organism: Woeseiaceae bacterium (assembly GCA_033721115.1). Classification (GTDB taxonomy): domain Bacteria; phylum Pseudomonadota; class Gammaproteobacteria; order Steroidobacterales; family Woeseiaceae; genus UBA1847. The sequence goes on from JAWWBD010000038.1 coordinate 12,295, forward strand.
ATGATATCCGCCGGTTTGCCGGAATCCTCGGCCTGCTCGGTCAGGATCCGGCGCTCGCTCGCGAGCGTTTCCTCCGGCACGCCGGATTCGTCGACGCAGACGGGGTTCGTCGCTGCGACGTGCATGGCGATATCGCGGGCGAGCGCGGCGTCGCCGCCCTCGAGCGCGACTACCGCACCGATCCGGCCGCCGTGGATGTAGCTTGCGAGCACGTCACCACCCTCCACGGCCGCGATGCGGCGCACGCCGATGTTTTCGCCGACCTTGGCGATCAGCTCGGTCCGCGCCTCCTCGACCGTGCGGCCGTCCGCCAGCTTTTCCCCGGCGAATGCCTCGGCATCGGTCGTACCCGACGCGAGTGCCGCAGCGGCGACCGCATCGGCGAATGCGCCGAAATTCTCGTCCTTGGCCACGAAATCGGTCTCCGAGTTCACCTCGACCAGGACGGCGCGGTTGCCATCTTCGGCGATCACGATGCGGCCGTCCGCCGCGACGCGTCCCGCTTTCTTGTCCGCCTTTGCCTGGCCGGACTTGCGCAGCACCTCGGCCGCAGCATCGAGATCACCGTCAGCCTCGACCAGCGCTTTCTTGCACTCCATCATGCCGGCGCCGGTGCGCTCGCGGAGCTCCTTCACCATCGCAGCACTAATCGTCATCGTCTGATCCTCCGTCGGCGTCCGCCGCCGCCTTGGCAGCGGTCTTCTTGGCGGCCTTTTTCGCGGTTTTCTTGGTGGCCTTCTTGCTTGCCTTTTTCGCGGTCTTTTTGGCGGGCTTGGTGGTCTCGGTCTCTGCCGCTTTGCCCGCGTCGTCTGCCTCGTCCGCCTTGGACGTCTCGTCTGCCGCTTCCGCCTTCTTGCCCGCTTCCTCCGCGTCGTCCGCCTTCTTGTCCGCCTCATCGGCGTCGCCGGTAGCCGGCGCGGCCGCAGTCGCATCGGCCGGCGCTCCGGTCTCGGCAGCCTTGTCGTCCCCGGCCGGTTCTGCCGCGGCAGCGTCCTCCGCCGGCTCGGCCCCGGCCGCGCCTTTCGCACTATCGGCAGCCGCCGACGCCGGGGCGGCCGTCTTCTTGCGTGTCGCCTTCTTCTTTACCGCCGCCTTCTTCGCGCCCCGCTTCTTGCGCGTCGACTTCTTGACGTTGCCCTCCTCGTCCAGCTCGACGAACTCGTCCTCGCCGAGCACGACCTCGGGCAGCGACGCCTTGCCGTCCAGGACCGCGTCGGCGACCATCGCGGCATAGAGTTCGATCGCGCGCATCGCGTCGTCGTTGCCGGGAATGACATAGTCGACGCCCTCGGGGGAGCAGTTGGTGTCGACGACGGCGACGACGGGAATGCCGAGCTTTTGCGCTTCGCGGACCGCGATGTCCTCGTGCTCGACGTCGACGACGAAGAGTACGTCGGGCAGCCCGCCCATGTCCTTGATGCCGCCGAGACTCCGCTCGAGTTTCTCGCGCTCGCGGCTCAGGCCCAGGATTTCCTTCTTGGTCAGCCCCTCGAACGCGCCTTCCTCGGCCATCTGCTCCAGCGTCATGAGCCGTTTCACCGACTGCCGGATCGTCTTGTAGTTGGTCAGCATCCCGCCGAGCCAGCGATAGCTCACGAAGGGCATGCCGGCCCGCTCGGCGTGCTTGCGGATGGCATCGCGCGCGGCGCGCTTGGTGCCGACGAAAAGCACCGTGCCGCCGTCGGCGACGGTCGCCTTGACGAACGCGCAGGCTTCCCGCGCCATCGGGAGGCTCTTCTCGAGGTTGATGATGTGGATCTTGTTGCGCTCGCCGAAGATGAAGGGCGCCATCTTCGGGTTCCAGTAGCGGGTCTGATGACCAAAGTGCACGCCAGCCTCTAGCATCTGGCGCATCGAAACGTCTGCCATGTCGATTCTCCGGGTTAGGCCTCCGTACATCCCAGTGTGCAACCCCTTTTTCGGTGGGGCACCCAGCACACTGTGCCGATGTACGTGTGGATTAATTGCCTCTGGGGCGCGCGCTTTATACCATATCGGGTTGCGGCCAACAATCGCAGAACCGGGCTCAGAGCCCTTTTTCCGGACGGCCGGGAAAAGGGCTCTGATTCCTTATATACGGGACCAGGGATGACTGTAACGATCAAGACTGCCGAGGAGCAGGACAAGATGCGGGTCGCGGGCCGCCTCGCAGCGGACGTCCTCGACATGATCGGCGAGCACGTGCGGCCCGGCGTGACCACGGACGAGCTGAACACGATCTGCCACGAGTACATCACCGGCGTCCAGCAGGCCATTCCGGCACCGCTCAATTACCGCGGTTTCCCCAAGTCGATCTGCACCTCGGTAAACCACGTCGTCTGCCACGGCATCCCGGGCGACCGGAAGCTCAGGAAAGGCGACGCCGTCAACATCGACGTGACGGTCATCAAGGACGGCTTTCACGGCGACAACAGCCGCATGTTCTTCGCCGGCGAGCCGTCGATCCAGGCCGAGCGGCTGGCGAAGATCTCGTACGAGGCCATGTGGCTCGGGATTCGCGAGCTCGGCCCGGGAAAGCGTCTCGGCGACGTGGGCGCCGCGATCCAGGCCCATGCGGAAAAGAACCGCTGCTCGGTCGTCCGTGAGTACTGCGGCCACGGCATCGGGCGCGTATTCCACGAGGACCCGCAGGTGCTCCACTACGGCAAGCGCGGCACGGGACTCGAGCTCCGGCCCGGCATGACGTTGACGGTCGAGCCCATGATCAATGCGGGCAAGCCCGGCGTGAAGCTTTTGCCCGACGGCTGGACCGTCGTCACGCGGGATCACAGCCTGTCGGCGCAGTGGGAACATACCGTGCTGATCACGGAAACCGGTTTCGAGGTGCTGACGCTGGGCGCGGCGGACCGCTGATGGCCACCCGCGTGAACGGCGCTGCCCCGTGAGTCGCGCTGCCCCGGACCGGACCTACCCCGACGCGGGCGACCCCGCGCTGGTCGCGATGCGCGAGGCGCTGGCCGACGGGCGGCCCGGCGGCAGCCGCCGGGCCCTCGCGGCCGCGAGCGACGATATCAAGGCCCGCTTCCTCGACGGCGAGTCGGTCGTGGCCCTCGTGCACCTGCGCGCGCGGATGGTCGACGAACTGCTCGTGCACCTCTGGCGGCGGCACGCGCCGGGGGTCGCCGACAGGGCCGCCCTGGTCGCCGTCGGCGGCTACGGCCGGGGCGAGCTGCATCCCTGTTCCGACGTCGACATTCTGGTCATCGTGCCCGACGACCTCGGCGCGGACGGCGAGGCCGAGCTCGGCGCATTCGTTACCGCGCTCTGGGACGTCGGGCTGGAGATCGGCCACAGCGTCCGCACGGTCGGGCAGTGCGGCGAACAGGCGCAGGAGGACCTGACGGTCACGACGACGCTGATCGAGTCCCGGCTGCTCGACGGCGCGTCGCCGCTGTTCGACGCGATGCAGGAGGCAATCGGGCCGGACAGGCTCTGGCCCTCGACGGAGTTCTTCGCCGAAAAACGCAAGGAACAGATCGAGCGCCATCATCGCTACGGCGACACCGGCTACAACCTCGAGCCCAACGTCAAGGGCAGCCCCGGCGGGCTTCGGGACATCCAGATGATCGGCTGGGTCGCAAAACGCCATTTCAATGCGAAAACGCTCGACGAGCTGGTCGGCCACCGGTTCCTGACCCCGGGCCAGCTCCGGCGCCTCAACGAGGGCCAGGCGTTCCTCTGGCGGGTCCGGTTCGCGCTCCACGTGCTGACGGGCCGCCGCGAGGACCGGCTGCTGTTCGACCACCAGGTCCGGCTTGCGAAGATGCTGGGCTACGAGGACGCGACCTACACGCTCGCGGTCGAGCAGATGATGCAGCGCTACTACCGTACGGTCATGGAGCTGTCACGCGTCAACGAGATGCTGCTGCAGCTCTTCGAGGAGGCGATCCTGCTCGATCCGGACGCGGCCGCGGAACCGCTGAACGAGCGCTTCAAGGTCAGGAACGGCTACCTGCAGACGGTCGACGACGACGTATTCCGGCGCGAACCCTCGGCGCTGCTCGAGCTGTTCCTGCTCCTGCAGCAGAACCAGGAGATCCGGGGCGTCAGCGCCTACACGATCGGGCTGATCAAGCGCAATCTCCATCTCATCGACGAGGAGTTCCGGCAGAACCCGCGCAACCACCGGCTGTTCCTGGCGATACTGCGGGCGCCGGAAGGCGTCACGCACGAGCTCAGGCGCATGAACCGCTACGGCGTGCTCGGCCTCTACATCCCGTCGTTCGGCCGCGTCGTCGGCCGCATGCAGTATGACCTGTTCCATGCCTACACGGTCGACGAGCACACGCTGTTCGTCGTCAGCAACCTGAGGCGCTTCGCGCTCTCGCGATTCGACCACGAGCACCCGGACTGCAGCCGGATCATGCAGTCCTTCGAAAAGCCCGAACTCGCGTACCTGGCCGGCCTGTTCCATGACATCGCGAAGGGGCGCGGCGGAGACCACTCGGAACTCGGCGCCGTCGACGCGGAGGCGTTTTGCCTGGAACACGGCCTGAGCCGGTACGATGCGCGCATGGTGGCCTGGCTGGTCCGCCAGCACCTCGCGCTGTCGACGACGGCGCAAAAGAAGGACATCGGCGATCCGGCGGTGATCCATGAATTCGCATCGCTGGTCGGGGATCCGCTGCATCTCGACTATCTCTACGTACTGACCGTTGCCGACGTGCGCGGCACGAATCCGAAGCTCTGGAACTCCTGGAAGGCCAAGCTCTTCAGTGACCTCTACGAGCTCACACACCGCGCACTCCGGCGCGGGCTCGAGAACCCGATCGACCGCGAGCAGCTGATCGACGAGACCAAGACCCGGGCCCGGGAGGCGCTCGAGGCCGGCGGCCTCGACGCGGCCCGCATCGGTGCCGTCTGGAAGCTCTTCAACGACCATTACTTCCTGCGCCATCGCCCGGACGAGATTGCGTGGCACACGGCGTGGCTCGCCGATGCCGACGTCGGCGCGGGCTCCGGGCTCGTTGCCGTCCGCCGCCAGGAGCAAGGCGACGGCGTCGAGGCAGTGCTCTGCACGCCGCGGACACGCCATACCTTTGCCCATGCAACTGCTGTCCTCGACGAACTCGGCATGACCATCATGGACGCCCGCGTCATGCCGATCGCTGACGACCGCAGCCTGGACAGCTTCATCTTCATGGAGCTCGACAAGCGCATCGAGGTCGACGAAAGCCGGCTGGAACGCATCCGCCAGGCGCTTGCAGGTATTCTCGATGCGCCCGACGACGTCGTGCGGGTGACGCGGACGGCGCCACGGCGAGTCCGCATGTTCAAGACGCCGACCACGGTTGATTTCGGTGCCGACACACCCGACGGCCGCAGCGTGATGGAGATCGTGGCTGCCGATCGGCCCGGCCTGCTCAGCAAGGTCGGCAAAACGCTGATGGCGGAGCGCGTCGACATCGACGCGGCGAAGATCATGACCATCGGCGAGCGCGCAGAAGACGTCTTCCACGTCAGCACCCAGACGGGCGGGCCGCTGTCGGAGGAGGACTGCGAGACCCTGCGTGCCGCGCTGGTCGAGCGCCTC
>JAWWBD010000039.1:0-17796 GCA_033721115.1 Woeseiaceae bacterium
CCGCCTGCTCGCCGGGCGCGAGGATCTCGCTGAGGAACGTGTCGCGATGCTGCTGCCGGCCGGGCCCGACTACGTGACGACACTGCTCGCGATCTGGCGCGCCGGCGGCGTCGCCGTGCCGCTCGCGAAGGCGGCCGCCGCCGGTGAGCTCGAGTACGCGCTCGGCACTGCGCGCGCGAGCCGACTCGTGACGAGCGGCGAGTTCGTGGAGAAGATCGGGCCGACGGCCGCGGCACTCGGCATCGAGATCGTCGCACCCGGCCAGCGCGGCTCGCCGCGCGACCTGCCGGGGGTAGCGCCGGAGCGTCGTGCGATGATGCTTTTCACGAGCGGCACGACGAGCCGGCCCAAGGGGGTGGTCAGCACGCATGCCAACATCGCCGCGCAGATCGAATCGCTGGTCGAGGCCTGGCGCTGGACGGCTGCCGACAGCATCCCGCTGTTTCTGCCACTGCACCACATCCACGGCATCGTCAACGTGCTCTGCTGCGCACTCTGGTGCAGCGCGAAAGTCGACCTCATCGACGGCTTTGATGCGAAGACGGTCTTCGCGCGCGTCGCGGAGCGGCGCTACACGCTGTTCATGGCGGTGCCGACGATCTACGTGAAGATGATCTCGGCCCTCGATGCAATGCCGGAAGCCGAACGCGAGCGCATCACGGCAGGCTTCGCCGACCTGCGCCTGATGGTGTCGGGCTCCGCCGCCTGCCCCGTGAGCGTGCACGAACAATGGCGGGCGCTAACCGGCGCGACGCTGCTCGAGCGCTACGGCATGACCGAGATCGGCATGGCGCTCTCGAATCCCTACACCGGCGACCGTCGCCCCGGTACCGTCGGCCAGCCGCTGCCCGGCGTCGAGGTGATCCTCGTCGGCGAGGACGGCGCGCGCATCGAGGCCGAAGAGACCCCGGGCGAGATCCGCGTGCGCGGGGCCACGGTGTTCGCCGAGTACTGGGACAACCCGGAGGCCACCGCGAGCGAGTTCGCCGACGGCTGGTTCTGCACCGGCGACATCGCCGACGTCGTCGACGGCTACTACCGCATCCTCGGCCGCGCCTCGGTCGACATCATCAAGTCGGGCGGCGAGAAGGTCTCGGCGCTCGAGATCGAAAGCGCGCTCCTCGATCACGATAACGTCGCCGAGGTCGCCGTCGTCGGCCTCGCCGACGAAACCTGGGGCGAAGCCGTGCACGCGGCCGTCGTGCCGAAGCCGGGCGCAGCGCCCGGCGCAGACGACCTGCGGGCGTGGCTCAAAACCCGGCTGTCGAACTACAAGGTGCCGAAAGCGATCCACTTCGTCGACGCCCTGCCCCGGAACGCGATGGGCAAGGTCACGAAGCAGGCCGTGAAAGCACTGCTCGAGGAGCAAATCCGGAACCACTGAACGGAGGACCGCATGCGAAGGCAACCTGATTCCCGGCGCGGACCGACGCGAACGCTCAGCCGCTGGCCCGGGCTCGCCGTTGCGGTGTTCGTCGCAGCGGCCTGCACGGCGGAGGCCGCCGATTCGCCGTATGCCACGACGCTGATCGTCAACGGCCGGGTCATCGCGGCCGACAGCGACGACATCGACGACATCAGCTTCCACGAAGCCGTCGCGATCCGGAACGAGGAGATCATTGCGGTCGGCAGCAACGAAGAGATGGCACGCTACGTCGCGGACTGGACTGAGACGATCGACGCCGGCGGCAACACCGTGCTGCCCGGCCTGATCGACACGCACAACCATCTCTACGACTCGACGCTGACGTTTCCCTGGGTGATCCGTGCGATCCCCGAGGTCATGCAGATCCGCTTCTCTGCATCCGACGCAGGCGCATTGCACGACCAGCTGGCCGCCGGCCTCCGTGCACGCGCCGCACAGCTGGCCGATGGCGCGTGGATCCAGGCCCGCATCGACCCGCCGGCCGTGGCCGTGCCGATGCTCGGGACCTCTGTTACGCGGCAGTTCCTCGACGAGGCGGCACCGGCGAACCCGGTCGTCGTCTACACGCGCGGCGGCTCCGTCTACAACACGCCGGCCATCGCGTCGATCGAGCGCCGCTACCGCAACCCGATCCCGGCGGATTTCTGGATCGATGCCGACAAGGGGCTCTCGGGCGACCAGACCGACGGCACGCGCTGCTCGCGCGTCGACATCATCGTCCCGGAAGCGAAGCGCCTCGACGAGTACACGCAGGGCTATCTCGAGGTGCTGCAGCTCAACGCACAGACCGGCGTCACCACGCACAAGAGCCATTTCCAGTGCGAGGGCGGTTTCAATGCGTCGGTGCATCTCGACCGCAACGATCTCATGCCCATCCGGATGGCCTGGGGACACCGCTGGATGCAACCATTCAACCCTCGCATCGCCGAGACCTACTGGCGTATCGGTGACTGGGTCGGCTACGGCTCGCCGCACCTGTGGAGCATCGGCTCGAGCGCCGGTGCGCTCGACAACGGCGGCGTCGGCTGGTGCACGTCGCTGCCCGCGAAGTCGCCGGAACTCAAGGCACGCGAGCGCTGCCCGACGATGGATTCGAGCCCGCCGAACGTGCGCCGCCTCGGGCATCTCGAGACTCTGGCCGAACTCGCCGCCCTGGGCCGCCAGACCGGCATCCCGGGTTTCCACGTCGCGGGTGACGCGGCCGTTTCTGCTTATCTCGACGCGGTCATGAATGCGGGTATGTCGATCGAGAAACTGCGCTCGCTCAGGCTGCAGGTCGACCACTGCCACTCTGTTACGCGGGAACAGATCGAAATCGCGGCTCGCATCAACATGGCGTTCTCCTGCGACGCGACGCGGGTGCCGAGCGCCGTCATCGAGGACGCCTACGGCGAGGAGTACCTCGCGCTGCACGCGCCCGTCGCGAGCATGTTGAAGGCGGGTGCGCGGGCCGTGATCAGCGAGTTCGGCAGCCAGTCCGAGATCCGGCATTCGCCGTTCGAGGACGGCGTCATGTGGATGACCCGCAAGATCGACGGCGAAAACTTCGGCGTGCCGGAGGAAGCCGTCCCCGACCGGCTGACGCTGCTCCTGATGATGACGCGCTGGGGAGCGTACGCACTCTGGAAGGACGACCGGATCGGCTCGATCGAGCCCGGCAAGTGGGCCGACCTGATCATCCTGAACGGCGACTACATGGCGGTCGAAATCGAGGACCTCGACACGCTCAAGCCGATCATGACGATGGTCGGCGGCAAGGTCGTCTTCGAGAGCGCCGAGCTTCGCAACAACGTGCTCCGCTTCGACACCGACACGGCCGAGTGGGAGGTCCGGCAGACGACGCCGACCGACCTCTGGCGCTGGGACGCGGCGCCGCCCGTCATTCCGACCCGCGAGCTCTATTGAGCGGGATTCGTGCCGAGCCGCCGCCCGAGGTGATCGATGACCGTGCGCAGCACTTTCAGGCGCGCATAGTGCTTGTCCTCGCCCTCGACCAGCACCCACGGTGCCGATTGCGTGCTCGTGAACTGCACGACGTCGTGACCGAGCTGCCGGTAGGTACCCCACTGCTCGCGGTTGCGCCAGTCCTCGGCCGTCAGCTTCCAGTGCTTGTAGGCGGAGGCCTGCCGCTCCTCGAAGCGCCGTAGCTGCTCGTCCTTGCTGATCGACAGCCAGAATTTGAGCAACACGAAGCCGCGGTCGACGATCTGTTGCTCGAAATCGTTGATCTCGCTGTAGGCACGGCGCCACTCGGCCTCCGACGCGAAGCCCTCGGCGCGTTCGACGAGGACGCGCCCGTACCAGCTCCGGTCGAACACCCCGACGTGCCCGGCGCGCGGCAGCCGGCGCCAGAAACGCCACAGGTAATGATGGGCCCGCTCCTCCTCGGTCGGGGCGGCAAACTGGTGTACGCGGTAGGTCCGCGCATCGAGGCTCCATACCGTACGCCGGATCGCGCCACCCTTGCCGGCCGCGTCCGGGCCCTCGAAAACCAGCACGGTCGCAACGTCCCTGTCGTAGGCCATACGCCCGAGTTCGCCGAGCCTGGCCTGCAATTTGCGGCGTTCCTTGCCGTACTCCCGCTTCTTCGTCGCGAGCGTCAGGTCCAGCGCATCGAATACCGTCGTGCCGGCAGCCAGGCCTGCCGGCGTCGGCTCCGGGCGCGCCGCGCCGGCAAGCTCACGCTCGTGGCGGGCGAGGTGGCGTTCGAGCTCGGCCGCGAGCACTTCGCCGACGCGCAGGTGCCGGTAGTTCTCGTCGCCTCCCTCGACGATGGTCCAGGGCCCCTCGGCACGATTGGTCCGGGTGATGATCTTCTCTGCCGCGGCGACGAAATCGTCGTAGTGCTCGTGATTCTTCCAGTCGTCGTCCGAGACCCTGTAACGCAGCTGCGGATCCGCCGCGAGTTTCTTCAGGCGTTTCTCCTGCGCATCGCGGCTCAGGTGCATCCAGAACTTGAGCAGCAGCACGCCGTCGTCGGCCAGCGTTTTTTCGAAGCGAATGATCTCGGCAAGCCGATCGTCGAAATCCTGCTCCGAAAGTCCGCCGTGGACCCGATCGACGAGCGGCCGCGAGTAGCGGCCGCTCAGGTAGAGCCCGATCCTGCCTTTCGGCGGCAGGTCCCGCCAGTAGCGCCAGAACCGGGGCCGAGCGTGTTCCTCCTCGGTCGGTTCCCGGTAACCGATGGTGCGCAGGTAGCGCGGGTCCAGCCACTTGTTGAGCATGTTGACGGCCGAACCCTTGCCGCCGCCGTCGACGCCGGCGAAGTCGATGAGCACCGGGAAACGGGCGAGTTCGAGCGCCCGGTACTGCAGTTCGAGCAGGCGCCCGCGCAAGGACCGCTCGCGCTCCTTGAATTCCGCCCGACTGACGTTCTGGCCGAGTTCGGCGGCGTCGAACATGGCAGGAATCGTGCCGGGTCCGCGGGGCGGCCGTCCGGCTAACGCGCGGCTGCCAGTGCCCGGTCGATGTCCTCGAGTATGTCGTCGATGTGCTCGATGCCGATCGACAGGCGCACCAGGTCCTCGCTCACGCCCGAAGCCGCGAGTTCCTCCGGCGCAAGCTGCCGGTGCGTCGTCGACGCCGGGTGGCAGGCCAGCGACTTCGCGTCGCCGATGTTGACGAGTCGCGTGATGAGCTCGAGCGCATCGATGAATTTCGTGCCCGCCTCGATGCCGCCCTTGATGCCGAAACTCAGGATCGCGGAAGCGCGCCCGCCCAGGTACTTGTCAGCGAGCGGCTTGTACGGGCTGTCGGGCAGCCCCGCGTAGCGCACCCACTCGACCTGGTCGTGCTCCTCGAGGTGCTTCGCAACGGCGAGTGCGCTCTCGCACATCCGGTCCATCCTGAGCGGCAGCGTCTCGATCCCCTGCAGCGCGAGGAAACTCGTCATCGGCGCAATCGCCGAACCCATGTTGCGCAGCGGCACGACGCGTGCCCGGCCGATGTACGCAGCCTCGCCCAGGGCCTCGGTGTAGACGACGCCGTGGTAGGACACGTCCGGCTCGTTCAGACGCCGGAAGCGCTTCCTGTTGGCCACCCAGTCGAAGGTGCCCGAGTCGACGATCGCGCCGCCGATGATCGTCCCGTGCCCGCCCAGGTATTTCGTCAGCGAATGCACCACGATGTCGGCGCCCCACTCGAAGGGGCGGCAGAGGTAGGGAGACGGCACGGTATTGTCGACGATCAGCGGCACGCCCTTCGCATGCGCCATCTCGGCCAGGGCCTCGATGTCCACGACATTGCCCGCCGGGTTGCCGAGCGACTCGCAGTACACGGCCTTGGTGCGATCGTCGATCATCGCCGCCATCCCGTCGATGTCGTCGGGGGCCGCGAAACGGGCCTCGATGCCGATCTGCGGAAACGTGTGCGCAAAGAGGTTGTACGTGCCGCCGTAGAGCGTCGCCGTCGTGATGAAATTGTCGCCGGCCTCCGCGATCGTCAGCAGCGAATAGGTCGTCGCGGCCTGGCCCGAGGCCAGCGCCAGCGAAGCGATCCCGCCCTCCATTGCCGCCAGGCGCGCTTCGAGCACGGCCTGCGTCGGGTTCATGATCCGGGTGTAGATGTTGCCCTCGACCTTGAGATCGAACAGGTCCGCACCGTGCTGGGTGTCGTCGAACGCGTACGACGTCGTCTGGTAGATGGGAACGGCCACGGCCTTCGTCGTGGGATCGGGCTCGTAGCCCGCGTGAACGGCAAGCGTTTCGATCTTCATGGGAGCCTCTTCCTTATTGTTTTCTGGCAGGCGGACGCCGAGCGTACCGCAGCCGGCGACAGAATTGTATCGGCGGCCCGCTCAGTCGCGCGCCGGCAGAGCCGGCAGCGATTGCAGGTAGACCGCGACGGCAAGGCGGTCCTCGCGCGTCAGCACACTCGTCGCCGAATCGATCACCGCGCTCATGCTGCCGCCGGTGAAGTCGCCGTCCGGCAGCATGCCGACATCGAGAAAGTACTCGATGTCGCCGGTCGTCCAGCGCCCGATACCGTCGTCGTCGTGCGGCGTGATGTTCGGCACGCGCTCACCGTCCGGGAGCGTCGCCCCGCCGAGCTCGCGGTCGGCGACGAGCGCGCCGGTCCTGCCGCGCGGCGTGTGGCATTCGCCACAGTGGCCAAGATGCCGGACGAGGTAGGCGCCGCGGTTCCACTCGGGCGATCGCCCCGGCTCGGGCACGAAGCGGCCCGCCGCGAAATGAGCCAGCTTCCAGGCCCCGGCGGCGAGCCGCGTCGCGATGTACCAGGCGAGCTCGTGGTCGGGCGTCTCGCTGACGACGGGCTCGACGCCCGCGAGCCAGGCCCGGATCGCGAGCAGGTCGTCCCGGGTCAGGCCGGTATAGGCCGGGTAAGGAAAGGCCGGGTAGTAATGCTCGCCGGCCGGGCTCACGCCCTCCCAGGACGCGCGCAGGAAATCAGCTTCCGACCAGCCGCCGATTCCCGTCGCGGGGTCCGGGGTGATGTTGGGGGTATAGAACGTGCCGAACGGCGTCACGAGTTCCCGGCCGCCGGCGAGCGGTATCGCGTCGTCGCTGTCGGCCGTGTGGCATTCGACACAGCCGCCGGCGCGCGCCAGGTACTCGCCGCGCTCGATCAGTTCGTCGGCAGCGGCAGGGATGACGGCGGCGGCGACGAGAACGGCCGCGGCCAGGCGGATGCACCGCACGACGCGTCAGTCGTCGAGCCGGAAGTCCTCGTGACAGCCCTTGCAGGCCGCGGCAACGTCGCGGTGCGCACTTTCGACGGCGGCGATGTCTTCGCCGCCGGCCGCCGCGTCGAGTGCGGCCACGGCTGCGGCAAAGGTCTCGACCGCGGCTGCGAAGTCGGCGGGCCGCTCCCAGATCGCCGGCAGCGCCTCGGTGTCCTCGACCGGCGCGCCGCCGGCTGCTTCGAAGGCCGGGCCGATCTCCGCGGCGAGCGCCACGAGCGCCGCCGTGTGCTTGCCGACGTTGCCGGGGTCGCCCGCCTTCGCCCGCGCGATCAACGACACCGCACCGTTGTGACCGGACAGCGCCCGCATGATGTACTGCCGGTACTTTGCGGCATCCTCGGCGGCAACCTCGGCCCCGGCGGGCAGGGTGAAACCTGCGCCCAGCATGATGGCAGCGACTGCGACGATCGACGGTTTGTGCATCGGTTGTCTCCTTAAGAGGTTTCTGGTCCGGGCGGCGGCTGTCATGCCAGCCCAGCGATCAATCTACCGTGCCGGAATAGGCCGTTCGACTGTTTCATCTGATGCAATTCAAATAGGCTAGACTTCCGCTGCCCTGCCGGCGACCGAGGACCGATCCATGTCGAAACTGAAGCTGACCTTCGCCTGCGGCCCCTACGACCGGATGGAGGCGCTGCAGTATCATCGCATCGAGGTCGAGGGCATCGATCTCAACTATCTGGAGATCCAGGCGCCGCGCGAGATCTTCGACCGGATGGTCGGCGACAGGGCATTCGACATGTCGGAGCTGTCGCTCGCCGAGCACGTCGGGATGACAGCGAAGGGCAACAGTCCCTTCGTCGCGCTGCCGGTCTTCCCGTCGAAGGCATTCCGGCACGGCTTCATCTGCATCAACCGGGACTCCGGCATCCGCGAGCCGAAAGACCTGGCCGGCAAGCGCATCGGCGTGCCGCTTTACACCATCACCGCCGCGATCTGGATCCGCGGCGACCTCGAAAACGTCTACGGCGTCGACCTGTCCGGCGTGCAGTGGGTCCAGGGCGCCGTCGAGAAAGCCGGCACGCACGGCAAGCCGCCGGCGCCGCCGAAGCTCCTGAAGCCGGTCGACATCGTGCAGAACACATCGGACAAGTCCCTGTCCGACATGCTGCGCGACGGCGAAATCGATGCCCTGATCGGCTCGCGGCTGCCGGACTCGATCCGCACCGATCCCGACAAGGTCACGACGCTGTTCGAGAATCCGCGTGACGAGGAAAAACGTTATTTCCGGGAGACGGGCATTCACCCGATCATGCACACGGTCGCCATCCAGCGCGAGATCTACGAGGCCAACCGCTGGATCGCGACCAGCCTGTTCAAGGCGTTCCTCGAGGCACGGCAGTGGGCGCTCGACAAGATGTACTTCTCGGCGGCGCAGCGCTACATGCTGCCCTGGCTGTTCGACGACCTGCTCGAGGTCGACGAGTACTTCGGCACCAAGCTCTGGGCCTACGGTGTCGAGGACAACCGGGCGACGCTCGAGACTTTCGTCAATTACATGGTGCAGCAGCACTTCATCGAGAAGCCCGTCCCGGTCGACGACCTGTTCGTACCGATCCACGGCCGGATCGAGTAGCGGAATCCACAGCGCTTGGACGTCATCCGCTGCCAGCCGACGATCGGCGCCGAGATCCGCGGCGTCGACCTGGCCCGCGGCCTCACCGACGCCGGTTTCGAACAGGTCAACGACGCGCTGCTCGACTACAAGATCGTATTCTTTCGCGACCAGCGCCTCGACGCGGAGGGACAGCTCGCGCTCGGCCGCCGCTTCGGCGAGCTCGAAATCAACCCCTTCCGGCCGCAGGGCGCGAACCAGCCTGCGCTGCAGGTCATCCTGAACGACCGCGACCACCCGGTGCTTTCGACTGACGTCTGGCACGCCGACCTCACGTTCCGCGAAAAACCCACCAAGTTCACGATCCTGAACGCGCTCGAGGTGCCGCCTGCCGGCGGCGACACGCTGTGGGCCGACATGTGCGCCGCTTACGACGGGCTGGACTCCGCCACGCGCGAACGCATCGCGGGACTCACCGCGAGGCACGACTTCAGGAACTTCCGGGTGCTCTACGAGGGCAGCACGGCAAAGCGGGCGGAGCTGAAACGCATGGAAGCGGCGTTCCCGAATCCCTCGCACCCGGTCGTGATCAACCACCTGGATACGCTCGCGCGGGTGCTGTTCGTCAATCGCCAGTTCACGGTCTGCATCGAAGGACTCGACGCCGACGAAAGTGACAGGTTGCTCGAGCACCTCTGCGCCCAGGCGAGTGTGCCCGAGTACCAGTTCCGCCTGCGCTGGCGGCCCGGCACGGTGGCGATCTGGGACAACCGCGCCTGCCAGCACTATGCGGCGAACGACTACTATCCCGCGCGCCGGCACATGGAACGCGTGGCCGTCGCGGGTGACGCGGCACCGTTTTTCGACCCTGCGGCCGCGCCGGCCCGCGAGATTCCGCGGCTACGCCGGGTACACGCGTTCGAGGACGGGCGGCCGGGCTAGCCGTCGGCGGAATCGGGTCGCGTCAGCATGTCACCGCAGCCGCACTTGTTCGCCCAGTATTCCCAGGCGCGCCAGGTTTCCGGCGAATACGGCTTGTAACCCCGGTTGCGGGCGTCGATCTCCCCCTGCGACAGCGACTTGATGTTGCCGCCGAGCCTGAGCGCCCGCGACAGCGCCCGCGCGTTGCGCGGCAGGTAGACCGACATTCTCACGACCTCGATCAGCGACCGCGCGGCTGCCGCGAAACCGTGCCCGCGCATCAGCGCGACGTTGTTGTCGCCGAGCGTGGCCGCGAGGTCCCTGCCCTGCTCGACATTCGCGACCAGCAGGTTCGTGTCGCCGAACCGGTCGGCGATGTCCCAGACCGGGATGTGCGCGCCGATGAAGCTGCCCGAGTGGATCACGGGCCGGAGCGGCGTGCCGTCGGCGATGCCGAACGGCAGGATCTCCTCGGCGTGCGCGTGCACCACCGACATGACGTCCGGCCGCGCCTCGAGGATGCTGCCGTGGATGAAGCGCTCGAGGTACAGATGCCGCTTTTCCTCCCTGACGGGATTGCCCTCGAGGTCCAGTTCGACGATATCGTCGCGCGTGACCAGTTCGGGTGCGAGCGAACGCGCCATGAAAAAGGTTTTCGGGTTCTTCGGGTTGCGAATGCTCACGTGACCGTACGCGTCGCAGACGTTCTCGTTGGCCAGGATGCGGTTGGCGATGACGAGATCGTTGATCAGGCGTTCCTGTTCATTCATGGTTTATAGAACCCCGCTGGTCTGATACTTTGGATCGATTAAACATCATACCCTTCAATTCACCTGAAACAGTTACAACGGGAAAGCATCTTGGCTGACATCACCCTCTCCGACGGCCGGTCGATCTCCTATCACGACAGCGGGACCGGCGACCCGATCCTGTTCCTGCACAGCTTCGGCCACAACAAGAATCTCTGGTATCCGCAGCTCACGCATTTTGCCGAACTCGGCTATCGCGTCATCGCACCGGACATGCCGGGACACGGGGCGTCGTCCTTCCACCCGGACGACCACACCGTGGACGGCATCGGCCGGGCCTACGTCGAGTTCCTGGACCGGATCGGAGTCGAAAAGACGATCGTCGCGGGCATCTCGATCGGCGGCTACATCGCGCTCCGCATGTGGGCGCATGCGGCGGACCGGATCGCGGCGCTGGTTATGATCTGCAGCAAGGCCGAAGCGGATACGGACGAAATCAAGGAACGCCGGCGTGCACAGATCGAAAACATCCGGAAGAACGGGCTCGAGAACTTCGTCGAGACGGGCGGCCCGAAGCGCGTGTCACCTGCCACGGTGGAGAACAGGCCCTGGGTCGTCGACTGGATCAAGATGATGAACTACACGGTGAGCGCCGAGGCCAATGCCGCGACGCTCGAGGCGATGGCGGTCAAGGAAGACGATACGCCGACGCTCGCCACGATCGACGTGCCCGCGCTGATCCTGTCGGGCAGCCACGACATCTTCATTCCGAAGGAATCGCCGCACAACCTGGAAAAAGGCATCTCCAATGCGAGGCACCACGTCATCCAGGATGCGGGCCACGTCGCGAGCCTCGAGAACCCGACCGAGGTCAATGCGCACCTGGAAAAATTCCTGAAGTCGCTCTGAATCCAACTGCATCAACACGAAACGAGGCCAGTCTTGAAACTACTCACGTTCAGCACAGATCCCTATTCCGCAAGGCGCCTCGGCGCGCACCTGGACGGCGACACCATCGTCGACCTCGCCCGGGCCTACGAAGTCTATTGCGACGGCAAGGCCCCCGACTGGTTCGGCTCCGTCGGCCGGCTGCTCGAGGGCGGCGAACGCGCGATGAACCTCGCGCAGGAAGTCTTCGATCTCGCGAAGGCGGACAGCGCGGACGATGCCACCGTGTTCGTCGATCTGGGCGGTATCACCTTTCACGCGCCGGCCGGCGACAGCGCGAAGATCCTTTGCGTGACGATGAACTACGCATCGCATGCCCAGGCGAGCGGCACGAAACAGTCGGCCGAGCCCTACTTTTTCATCAAGATGCCGACGCTGATGACCCCGCACCGGGCCCCCATCTGCAAGTCGAAGACCTCCGAGAAACACGACAGCGAGATCGAGCTGGCCGTCATCATCGGCAGGCGGGGCAAGTACATCTCCCGCGAAGATGCCTTCGACCATATCGCCGGCTATTCGATCATCAACGACTTCAGCTTCCGGGACCGGCGGGCGCTGTCGGAGGACCCCAATTCGGCGCGCCTGCACTGGTTCACGCTGAAAAACCTGGACAATGCCGCGCCGATCGGGCCCTGGCTCGTTTCGAAAGACGAAATACCGGATCCCTATGCACTCGAGATAAAATTGACCCTGGAAAACGAGCCGGGGCTCGAGCAGGTCGGGTCCACCGAAGGAATGATGCACCGGATCGAGGATCTCGTGATGCATGCCTCGAACGGCTGCACGCTCGAGCCCGGCGACGTGATAGCTACCGGGACGCCGCACGAAGTGGCTTTCGGCCAGCAGCGCTTTCTTGAGGACGGCGACGTCCTGCGGGCCGAGATAACGGGCATCGGCGCTCTCGTGAACCCGATCCGGAGTGAGTAGAGACCATGAACGACGCAGCAGCAAAGAAACCCGATCGCGAGGCCTTCATCGAAGATCTGCTCGCGCACAATTTCACGACCTATTTCGTCGCGACGCACCCGCACTATTCCAAGAGCAACCCGGCGTTCCGGTTCACGCCGGCACCGGTCAGCATCGCCGACCCGTGGTCGTGGTCCTACGCCGAGGCGCGGGAGCGACTGATGGCTTTGAGTTCGCTCCTGACCCAGGACGAGGCCGAACGGCGTAACATCAATTTCGTCAACCCGAAGCTGAAAGACTTCATGCCGGCAGCTGCGCTGCCGACGCTTCGCGGCGGCATCCAGTTGCTCTTGCCAGGCGAACAGGCCTATGCCCATCGCCATTCCGCCAACGCGTTCCGGCTGATCCTCGAGGCACCGGACAAAGGCGCCTACACGACCGTCGAGGGGAACCGGCTGCCGATGTCCTTCGGCGACCTGCTGCTGACGCCCAACTGGACCTGGCACGATCACCACAACGAGGGCGACTCACACGTGATCTGGTACGACGGCCTCGACGTGCTGATGGCCTACTGGATCGGCGGCGTCTTCTACGAGGAGATGAAGGACGTCGAGGGCCGCGATTACCAGGACGTTGCGCGCGAGGCTGAGGGTCTCACCGCGAATTTCGGCCGCGGCATGATCCACCGCAAGCGAATCTTCCCGGACCATATCCCGACGTCGAACAACACGCTGATCTACTATCCGTACAGCAAGACGCGCGAGCTGCTCGACGAACTCGCGGGCCGCGGCGAGGGCACACCGGAAGACGGCGTGCTCGTCGAGTACGTCAACCCGGTGACCAACGGCCCGACGTTCCCGTCGATGAACACGCAGATCCGGCTGATTCCCGCTGGCTCTACGCTCGAAGCGATGCACCGTACCGAGAACGTGATCTTCATTACGATGGAGGGATCGGCGACATTCAACCTGCCGGACGGCAAGACGTTCGAGACGGGCCCGCACGACGTGACGGCCATCCCGTCGTGGGTGCCGTACAGCATCGCCAGCAGCGGCAAGGAACCGGCCGTCGTGTTTTCGCACGCCGACCGGCCCGTGTTCGAGGCACTGGGCTTCTACCGCGAAGCAAAAGCTTAAGGCAGCGCCTCAGTTCCAGATCCGGACACGCTGCTCCGGCGGCAGGTAATGCCCGTCGCCCTCCCGCACGTCGTAGGTCTCGTAGAACGCGTCCACGTTGGGCACGACGCCGTTCACACGGAACACGTCCGGCGCGTGCGGATCGTTCTTGACGAGGAACTCGATCAGCTGCTCGCGCCACTTGATCCGTGACGACTGGGCGAAGCCCAGGAAGAAGCGTTCCTCGCCCGTGAAGCCGTCGATGATCGGCGGTTCCTCGCCTCCGAGCGACAGCCGGTAGGCCTTGAGCGCTATTGCCATGCCGCCGAGATCGCCGATGTTCTCGCCGAGCGTGAGCTCGCCGTTGACAAAGAGCCCGGGCAGCGCCTCGAAACCGTTGAACTGCTCGACGAGTCCGCGCGTCCGCTCCTCGAAACGTACCCGGTCCGCCTCGGTCCACCAGCTCTTCAGGTTGCCGTCGCCGTCGTACTTCGAACCCTGGTCGTCGAATCCGTGGCCGATCTCGTGGCCGATGGTCACGCCGATCGCGCCGTAGTTGTAAGCATCATCGGCATCCAGCTGGAAGTTGGGCGGCTGCAGGTAGGCGGCCGGGAACACGATCTCGTTCATGCCCGGGTTGTAGTAGGCATTGACGACCTGCGGTGCCAGGAACCATTCGGTCCGGTCCACCGGCGCTCCCAGCTTGTCCATCTCCCGAAAGTGGTTGAAGGCGCGCGCGTTACGGATGTTCTGCACCAGCGAGTCGTCGCTCACCTCGAGACCGGAATAGTCCTTCCATTTGTCCGGGTAACCGATCTTTGGCGTGAATTTCCTGAGCTTCACCAGGGCCTGGGCCTTGGTCTCGTCGCTCATCCACTCGAGGTTTTCGATCGAATCGGCGTAGGCTCGCATCAGGTTGTCCACGAGTCCGACCATGCGCTCCTTCGCCTCGGGCGGGAAGTGTTTTGCGACATAGAGCTGGCCGAGCAGCTCACCCATGTTGCCGTTGATCGAGTTTACGGCGCGTTTCCAGCGCGGCAGCTGCGCCTCGCGCCCGAAGAGTGTCTTGCTGTAGAACTCGAAATTCGCATCGACGAACTCTTCGGGCAGGTAGTTTGCGTAGGCAAGCACGAGATTCAGCCGCGCGTACTCGCGCCAGGTTGCAACGTCGGTGGCCGTGAAAATCCCGCCGAAGGCCTCGAGATAGGACGGCTGGTGCACAATGACGTAGTCCTGTTCGCCGGCGCCGAGGCCATCGAAATAGCCGTCGCGGTCGAAGCCGCCGAGCAGTGCGCCTAGCTCGTCCCAGTCGGTCTTGTTGTAGGTCTTGTCGGCATCGCGGTTGTCGACCTTGTCCCACTGCGGCTCCGCGAGCCGCGTCTCGAGCGCAAGCACGCAATCCGCAGCGCCGTCCGGGTCGTCATGACCCGTCAGCCCGAACAACCGGGTCACGAAACCGCGGTATTCCTCGAGAATGTGAAGCCCGCGTTCCGACCGGTCGAAATAATAGTCGCGATCGGGCAGGCCGAGGCCGGACTGCACGACATTGATCACGTAGGTGTCCGGGTCCTTGTCGTCCTGGTTGATGTACAGGTTGAAAGGCGCATCGAGCCCGATGACGTTGCCCGAGCCGAAGAAACGGGCGACCGCAGCGTGGCTGTCGAGTGCCTCGATCTCGGTCAGGAGGTCTTCGACCGGACCGATGCCGGCGGCCTCGATACCGGCTTCGTCCAGGTAGGCGGCGTAGAATGCGGCGATCTTCGCCGCCGCCTCACCGGTGCCGGTATCGGTGCCGATCTCCTCGATGATCGTCCGCAGCTGCTCGAGGCCCCGGTCGCGCAGCGTCATGTAACTGCCCCATCCGACCTGGTCGGCCGGGATCTCGGTCGTCGCGAGCCAGGTGCCGTTCGCGTAATGATAGAAGTCGTCCTGCGGCCGCACCGAGCGGTCCATGCCATCGAGGTCCACGCCGGAGACGAGCGGCGCGGGCACAGCCGCGGCGGGCGCCGGCGTATCCCCCTGCCCCCCGCAGCCGGCAACGACGACCGCGGCCAGAGCGGCCAGCCAGATCCTGTTCATCATGCATTCCCCCTGGTCGAATCTTATTAACAGGTGCCGGCCCCACGGCGCAGCGAAACCATCTGACCCCGGAACACCGTCCGAGTTCAGCCGCACCGGCCGGGCCCTCCCGCCTTGAAAGGCCGGTCCGTCTCTGGTAAAAAATTGCGCGCTCGCCGCCCGCCGGGCGGCGGAGAAAGACGAATCCTATGCTAAAAACCGATGGCCTGACAAAACGTTACGGCCGGCACACGGTCGTCGACAACCTGAGCATCGAGTGCGGTGCCGGGGAGGTCCTCGGCTTTCTGGGTCCGAACGGTGCCGGCAAATCGACGACGATGAAAATGCTGACCGGGTTCGTCGCACCGAGCGCCGGCACGGCCAGCATCTGCGGGCACGACGTCCGGACCGAGACGCGCGCGGCACAGGCCCGCCTCGGCTACCTGCCGGAGGGCGCACCGCTCTATGCCGAGATGACGCCGCGGAGTTTCCTGGATTTCATTGCCGACGTCCGCGGGCTTGCTGGCGACACGCGGCGCCGCCGCCTCGGGGAGGTCATCGAACGCCTGCACCTCGAACCCGTCCTCGGCCAGACCATCGACACGCTGTCGAAGGGCTTCAAGCGCAGGGTCGGTCTCGCGCAGGCCATCCTTCATGACCCGGATGTACTGATACTGGACGAGCCGACCGACGGCCTCGACCCGAACCAGAAGCACGAAGTTCGCGAGCTCATCCGCTCGATGGCTGCCGACAAGCTCATCGTCATCTCCACGCACATCCTCGAGGAGGTCGGCGCCGTGTGTACCCGGGCGATGATCATCGCGGACGGCCGCCTGCTCGTCGACGACACGCCGGACAATCTCGCGGCACGTGGCGACGGCAGTCTCGACCGCGTGTTCCGCGACGTGACACTGGCCGGAATTCCGCTCGCCGGGGAGGACGCGGCATGAACATGGTGCGCGCAATATTCCGGCGCGAACTCGCGAGTTATTTCGCGACCCCGGTCGCCTACGTGTTCATCGTGATCTTCCTGATGCTGACCGGCACGTTCACGTTCTACCTGGGCGGCTTCTTCGAGCGCGGCCAGGCCGACCTCCGGCCGTTCTTCAACTGGCATCCCTGGCTTTACCTGTTCCTCGTGCCGGCCATCACGATGCGACTCTGGGCCGAAGAACGCAAAGCGGGCACGGTGGAGCTGCTGATGACCCTGCCCGTCACACCGTTGCAGGCCGTGCTCGGCAAGTTTCTCGCGGCCTGGGCCTTCACCGGCATCGCGCTCGTCCTGACCTTTCCGATCTGGGTCACGGTCAACTACCTGGGCAATCCCGACAACGGCGTGATCCTCGCCGCTTACATCGGCAGCCTGCTGATGGCCGGCGGTTTCCTCGCGATCGGCTCCTGCGTGTCGGCGTTCACGCGCAACCAGGTCATTGCGTTCATCATCGCCGTCGTCGTCTGCTTCGGCTTCCTGCTCGCCGGTTTTCCGCTGGTGCTCGACGTCTTCGCCGCGTGGGCGCCGCAGGCGCTCGTGGATGCGATCGCTTCGCTGAGCTTCCTCACCCATTTCGCCGACATCTCGCGCGGCGTGATCGATCTGCGTGACCTCGTGTACTTCGCACTGGTGATCGGCACGTTCCTCTACGCGAACACGATCGTGCTCGGCTGGAAACAGGCGGACTGACCATGAGCACTCGCGCACAGCAACGCCTCGGTGCATCCGGCCTGGTCCTGCTGGTCGTGGCCTTCGTCGCGGCCGTGATCGTCTCGGACCAGCTGTTCCGTGGCATCCGTATCGACCTGACCGAAAACAACCTCTATACGCTGTCCGACGGCACCGAGCGGATCCTGGCCGGCATCGACGAGCCCATCAACCTCTACTTCTATTTCTCCGACGAGGCGAGCGAGGGCCTGCCCTCGCTGAGGGACTACGCGAAACGGGTCCGCGAGATGCTCGGGGAATTCGTCGCCGAGAGCGACGGCAAACTGCGCCTCGAAGTGATCGACCCGCTGCCGTTCTCGGAAGCCGAGGACCGCGCCGCCCAGTTCGGACTGCAGGCGGCACCACTCGGACCCTCGGGCGACCCGATCTACCTCGGCCTCGCCGGTACCAACAGCGTCGGCGACGAGGAGGTCATCGCATTTTTTGACCCGTCGAAGGAAGCCTTCCTCGAATACGATCTCGCCCGCCTGGTCAGCACGCTCGCCAATCCCGAAAAGCCCGTGATCGGTCTCGTGTCCGGCATCTCGATGACCGGCCAGTTCGATCCGCAGACGCAGCGCATGCGGCCGGCCTGGGTCGTCTACCAGCAGGCCGGGCAGCTGTTCGACATCCGCGATCTCGGGACATCGTTCGAGACCGTACCGGACGAGGTCACCCTGCTCTGGATCGTGCAGCCGAAGAACCTGTCGAGCGCGAC
>JAWWBD010000040.1:0-17392 GCA_033721115.1 Woeseiaceae bacterium
CCCTCGGAATCCGCGTCGCGCGCGGCGTAGAAGCCGCCCTCCGGCGATCGCATGTCGGCCAGCAGCCAGCCGGCAGTCTCGGCCGCGGTTTTCGCAAAGAGCGCCTCGCCGGTCGCTAGCGCCGCCTGCGCGTAGCTCGCGAGCAGCGGACCGTTGTCGTAGAGCATCTTCTCGAAGTGCGGGATCTGCCAGTAGCGGTCGACGGAATAGCGGCAGAAGCCCCCGCCGACGTGGTCGTAAAGCCCGCCTTCGGCCATGCGCGTGAGCGTCAGGGTGGCCATGAACAGCGCATCGATGTCAGGCTCGGTATCTTTTGCCGTGGCCTGCCAATGCCGGAGCAACCGGTCGATGGTCGTCGGATGCGGAAACTTCGGCGCGGCGCCGAAGCCGCCGAAGTCGCCGTCGAAGTCGCGGGCCAGGCGCTCGCGGACGGCGGCAAGGGGCTTGTCGTCGAGCGCCGCATCCGTCGCCGCGGCCGGCGTCAGCTGCGCCAGGATCTGGTCGAGGCGCCGGCCCTGGTCCTCGATGTCGCTGTCGTGCTCGGCATAGTACTTTGCGACACTCTCGAGCAGCTCGGTGAAGGCCGGCATCCCGTAGCGGCGCTCGTTGGGGAAATAGGTGCCGCCGAAGAAAGGCCGCCGGGTCTCGGCGTCGAGGAACATGGTCAGCGGCCAGCCGCCGCCGCGCTGCGTCAGGAGCTGGTGCGCGAGCTGGTAGATCCGGTCGACGTCGGGCCGCTCCTCGCGGTCGACCTTGATGTTGACGTAGAGCCGGTTCATCAGCGCGGCCGTCTGCTCGTCCTCGAAGGACTCGTGCGCCATGACGTGGCACCAGTGGCAGGCCGAGTAGCCGACCGACAAGAGCACCGGCTTGCCGGCGTCCTGTGCAGCCGCGAAGGCCGCCTCGCCCCAGGGGTACCAGTCGACCGGGTTGTCGGCGTGCTGGAGCAGATACGGGCTCGTTTCTTTGGCGAGTCGGTTGGGCATGGTTTGCTATGATACAGCCCTCGTCTGGCAGCCGAGGTCCCGATGCTCGTTTTCCCCGAGATCGATCCCGTCATCTTCGCCATAGGGCCGGTCAAGATCCGCTGGTACGGGCTGATGTACGTCATCGGCTTCGTCATCGCGTGGGGACTGGCGCGGGTCAGGGCGCGGCGCCCCGACACGCCGGTGGATGCAAAGCAAGTCGACGACCTGATCTTCTACGCGATGCTCGGCGTGATCGTCGGCGGGCGGGTCGGCTACTGCCTGGTCTACGCCTGGGACCAGCTGATCGACGATCCGCTGTACCTGTTCCGGATCACCGAGGGCGGCATGTCCTTCCACGGCGGGCTGGTCGGCGTCATGCTCGCGATGTGGCTCTACGGCCGCTCGCTCGGCAAGACCATCTGGCACATGACCGATTTCGTGGCGCCGATCGTGCCGCCGGGGCTCTTTTTCGGGCGTATCGGCAACTTCATCAACGGCGAGTTGTGGGGCAAGCCCACCGACGTGGCCTGGGGCGTGCTCTACCGCGGGCAGGTGCTGCATCCGTCGCAGCTCTACGAGGCGCTGCTCGAGGGGCTCGTGCTGTTCGCGATCCTCTGGTGGTATTCCTCGAAGCCGCGGCCGTACCTGGCCGTGTCGGGTGCGTTCCTGTTCTTTTACGGCGCGTTCCGTTTCTTCGTCGAGTTTTACCGGGTGCCGGACGCGCACCTCGGCTACCTGGCGCTCGACTGGGTGACGATGGGGCAGATCCTGAGCGCGCCGATGATCATCGCCGGCATCGTGATGCTGTCGATCGCGTACCGTTCACATCCAGCCAAGGAGGCCGAGGCCTGACATGCAGCAATATCTCGATCTCATGCGCCGCGTCCGCGACACGGGCACGAAAAAGGAAGACCGCACCGGCACGGGCACGCTGAGCGTGTTCGGCCACCAGATGCGCTTCGATCTCGGCGCGGGCTTTCCGCTGGTCACGACCAAGAAGCTGCACGTGCGCTCGATCATCCATGAACTTCTCTGGTTCCTGCGCGGCGACAGCAACGTCGCCTATCTCAGGGAAAACAAGGTCTCCATATGGGACGAGTGGGCCGACGCCGACGGTGAGCTCGGTCCCGTCTACGGTGTGCAGTGGCGCAGCTGGCCGACGACCGACGGCCGGCACGTCGACCAGATCGCGCAGGTGATGCAGCAGCTTCGCGAGACCCCGGACTCGCGGCGCATCATCGTCAATGCCTGGAACGTCGGGGAGATCGATAACATGGCGCTGCCGCCCTGCCACTGCCTGTTCCAGTTCTACGTGGCGGACGGCAAGCTCTCCTGCCTGCTGTATCAGCGAAGCTGCGACATTTTCCTCGGCGTGCCGTTCAATATCGCGTCGTACGCGCTGCTCACGCACATGTTCGCGCAGCAGGCGGGCCTCGGTGTCGGCGAGTTCGTCTGGACCGGGGGCGACTGCCACCTGTACCTCAATCACCTCGAGCAGGCCGACGAGCAGCTCAAGCGTGAGCCGCGGCCGCTGCCGCGGCTCGCGATCCGCCGCAAGCCGCCTTCGATCTTCGACTACGCGTTCGAGGACTTCGAGATCCTGAACTACGAGTCACACCCGCACATCAAGGCGGCCGTCGCGGTGTGATTTCCCTTGTCGTCGCGGCGTCCGAGAACGGCGTCATCGGCCGCGACGGCGGCCTGCCGTGGCGTCTCGGCGACGATCTCCGGCGCTTCAAGGCCCTGACCATGGGCAAGCCGATCGTCATGGGCCGCAAGACCTTCGAATCGATCGGCCGGCCGCTGCCGGGCCGGCAGAACATCGTGATTACGCGGCAGACCGGGTTTACCGCGGAGGGTTGCGACGTCGTCGCCTCGCAGGAAGAGGCGGTTGCCGCTGCGGGCGACGCGGACGAGATCATGGTCATCGGCGGCGGCGAGATCTACGCGCTGTTCCTGCCGCGCGCCGAGCGCGTATACCTGACGCGCGTCGCCGCCGAGGTGGAAGGGGATACCCACTTCCCCGACCTGCCCGCAGATGAATGGACCGAGACCGCGCACGAATCGCATATGGCCAACGAGCGCAACGATCACGACTTCACGATCATCACCTACGACCGAACCTAAAAAGGTGTCTAAAAAGGTGTCAGGTTTATTTTTCGGTGGGAGCCGAAAAATAAACCTGACACCTTTTCAGGCGAGAAGGTTTTTTTCCATGAACACGCTCAGGGGATCGGGTTTGGATGAGCCGAAGGGCCCGCGCCTCGAGTAGCCGAGCTTTTCGTAGAGTCTCAGAGCCTCGGGCTGCCTCGGGCCGGCTTCCAGGCGGGCAGTTGTCACGCCCGCTTGGAGCAGGTGATTTTCCAGATGTTGCATCATCGTCGTCGCGAGTCCCCGGCCCCGGAATTGCTCCGCGACAAATACGCGTTTGATTTCGCCGTAGGCAGGATCGGCCTGAATCACCTTGACGCCACCACAGACGGCCAGCCGTGTATCCAGGTAGCCTGCGAAAAAGGCAGAGCTTCCGCCCATGAGTGCTCCCAGCGGTTCCGCGTGATTGCTTTCCGGCGGGTACAGGGCGCCCAGGTACTCGTCCGATCGTGCAACGAGCGAGACGACATCCGGGTCATCCAGATCAGTGATCCTTCGAATTGCCAGGATTTCCTGCATGCGTCGAAAATCGAACCGTGTGCGCGACCGGGTCGCCGAATAAACGTAACCCTCGGCCAACCGGACGCGGACTTCAGGTCGCGTCGCAGCCGTCGAAGGAAAACGCCGCAGGGTCAGCGTCCGGCGCATCAGCAATCAACTGTGCCACAAATTCCTGGAATTCGTCGCTATACCAGTCTTTGCGCCGTTCCCAGTACTGCTGAACGCCCGGGTAACCGAAAATGACTCGCAGCTGGCGCTCATACCCGCGCCAGATTCTTTCGTCGACCATCCCCTCCAGGGAGTAGTAATGCAGCTGTTCTCCGGCTCGCAGCACGTGAAACCAGAGCACGAAAAACCGGTACCGCTCGATGCCGTTCAGGTTCTCGAGGTCCTTGATGCCGCGGACGTAGATACAGGCAGTTTCCGTATCCTTTCCCAACGCATCCACCGCATTTTCGTAGTTCACTGACAAAGCCTGCGTCGCGGTAACACGCTGCATCAGCGTGTTCTGCCGCAGTTCGAGGCCGACGAAAACAAGGCCGACAACGACAGCGAGCCCGCCGACAACCTCTGCCACCAACGCATATTGCTTCAGTTTCATTCGGTCGTATCCACCCGCTCAAAAGAGTACTCGAGCGTATCCGTGTTGAATGTGACCAGGTAACGGCCGGCCCTCACCGGGATGTTGCTGCCCTCCAGTTGCGCGATGCCGCTGGGAAACGCCCTGTCGATATCGCCCTGGAACGACCAGCTGTTTTCGTCACCGAAACCGGCCTCGGATACCGAGGCGCCCCAGTTGACGGCCCAGGCCTCGTCTGCACGAAACTTTATCTCACCATCAACCAGATCGACGGTGATGCGCCAGATGGAGCCGTTCTTCGCGTCCTTTTGCATCGGCAGGTACGTTTGCCAGCCGAACAAGGTGCCCGAGCCGTCGATACCGACTTCCCTGAAAGGCACCTTGATGTCGGGGGCGTAGCGACGAATCGCATCGATGACGTTACTCCTGGCCTGCACGAGTTCAAAGGAGGCGATCGCGATGTCCTCGTGAATCGGGACCATGTGCCGAAGCACGGACATAACGCCCGGGTCGGCCAGCACACGCCGGATGTTGGCCAGGTTGTGTTGGCGGACGACGTGATCCTGACCCTCAGGATGCGTCAGTTCAATTAGTGCCAGAATGCGTTGCACGAGGTCGGGGTCTCTCAGTCCATCGGCGCTGAAACGTTGATCGAATACCAGTCCCGTCAATGCCGCAAGCTCGCGCGAAGCCGGGCCGTACTCGGCTAGTCGATTCGCCAAATACCCTTGGAATTTCTGCAGGTTGTCCAGCTCCGCTTCGATGATCGAGACTGTTTCATCAAACGGAATCGACAGAGTCGCCATGCCGGCCTGCAACGCGGGCGTCTGACCCGGAGGCCGCGGTAAGGAGACGGCACGCCAGTAATGCTCGAGAAGCTGTTCGTCACTCAGTGAGCCGATGTCGCCGACGGCCAGGAGCACCGCGCTTTCTAGTGATTCGGCTGCTGAGTTGGCCGCGAGCCGATCCATGCTTATTTCCTTGTTCAGCTCGTAATGCAGTGCGCGCAGTTCGCGATCCAGCGTCTCGTAGTCGATTCGCTGCTGGCGCCAGTCGTCGATGAGCAGCGACGCTGTTATGCCGATGAATACGGCGAGCACTTCCAACAGGAAGACGTGAAGCGTCTTTCGCTCTTTTATCCAGCCCAGCAGCCTGGAAAGAAGCATCGCGGTCTCCCGGCAAGCGCCAAATGCACGATTCGGCCGATTCTAGCGCAGCTCATTCAGCGGCGGCAGGCGCTGCTCGACCGCCTCGATCGCCGTGTCGATGTCGATATCCGCCAGCGTCTTCGCCCCGCGCGTGAACTCGTCGAGCAGCTCGCTCTGCACTGCGCCGCGCTTTTTCGCCACGCTGTAGGGAATCTCGGCGTGGAACATGACCATCGAGTAGCGGGGGATGAAGCGGCCCGGCAGCCGCCGCTCGAGTTCGAAAGCGAGTTCCTTCTGCAGTGCGAAGCGCGGATCGCGCACGGTGTCGCGCATCTCGACGTAGTTCTCGAGCGCCATGTCGGCGATCGCGTTGGCGTTTTTCAGCTGTACCCGCTCGTACGCAGGAAAAACCTCACTCCATTCCGGCCCGGTGTCGTCCAGGATGCGTTCCAGAACGATGCAGTCCTCGAACGCGAGGTTCATGCCCTGGCCGTGGAAGGGCACGACCGCGTGCGCGGCATCGCCGATCAACAGCACGTTGCCGCCATCGTGCCAGCGATTGCAGCGCACGGTGCCCAGCAGGCCGAGCGGATTGGCGACGAGCGCGTGTGCCGGCTCGTCGATGAGTTCGACGGCATCCGGGAACCAGCGCTCGAGAAACCGCGCCGCGGCGGCCTCGTCCGTGAGCTCCGCGAAACTCGGCTCGCCCTCGTTGGGCAAGAACAGCGTCAGCGTGAAGTCGCCGCCGGGATTCGGCAAGGCGATCAGCATGAAACCGCCGCGCGGCCAGATGTGCAGCGCGTTGGGCTCCATGCGGAATTCGCCGCCCGGGCCCGCCGGGATCGTCAGCTCCTTGTACCCGTGCGGCAGCAGATCCTCGGTGGCGCCGATGCCGCGCGCGGCATCCAGCGCGTGCCGCACCGCGGAACCGGCCCCGTCCGCGGCGAAAACGGGGTTCGCGGCGATCTCGTGGTCGCTGCCGGTGGCAACGTCGTGCAGCGTGACGACGGCCCGGTCCGCGTCGTAGCCTGTCACGCGCTGCCCGAAGTGCAGCGTCACGTCGCCTGCGTCCTCCGCGACGTCGAGCAGCAGCCGGTTCAGGTGACCACGCGATACCGAGTAGATCTGCTCGCCCTCGCGCTGGCCGTAGGGCAGGAACTCGGTCGCGCCGTCGACCTCGTGCACCATCCGTCCGCGCATCGGCACCAGCAACGGCCGGATCCGGTCCAGCACGCCGATCCGCTCGAGCGCATTGATGCCGCGTGCGGCGAGCGCGAGGTTGATCGAACGACCGGCCGGTGCCCCCCCGGCACGGGGATCCGGGCTCCGCTCCCAGACGTCGACGGCGAAGCCGCGCCCGGCGAGCATCGTCGCGAGCAGCGCGCCGCACTGGCCTGCGCCCAGGATGTCGACGTGCGGACTCACTTCGTCCCCGGCACCTGCCAGACCTCCGCCGTGTCCGCGTCCAGCCGGACCGCGGTCAGCTGGCGGCCCCAGACGCAGCCGGTGTCGAGCGCGTAGAGCCCGGGCAGCAGGACCAGGCCCAGCGCGGACCAGTGGCCGAAGACGACGCGCGTGTCGCCCCAGGCGGTGATCTTGAAGTCGAACCAGGGCGTCAGCGTCTTGCTCGCCCGGAACGGCGCGCCGCTGAAGGACAGGTCGAGGTTCATGTCGGCGTCCAGCATGCGTACCCGCGTCAGGCAGTTGATGATGAAGCGCAACCGGCCGTAGCCGGAGAGCTTGCCGGACCAGCGCGCGGGCTTGTTGCCGTACATCTTGCCGAGCAGCGTCTGCCAGTCGGGACCGCAGAGCACCTTCTCCACTTCGGCGGCGCGGGCGAGCGTTTTCTTGACCGTCCAGGTCGGGTAGGTGCCCGCGTGCACGAGCAGGGTATCGAGGTCCTCATCGTAGTGCGCAAGCGGCTGGCGCCGCAGCCAGTCGATGAGTTCGTCGCGGTCCGGCGCATTGAGCGTCTTCTCGAGCGTCGCGAAGCGCTTGCCGAAGCGCACCTCCTCGGTGGCCAGCGCCAGCAGGTGCAGGTCGTGGTTGCCGAGCACGGTGATGGCCGCGTCACCGAGCGATTTGACGAAGCGCAGCGTCTTGAGGGACTTGGGACCGCGGTTGACGAGGTCACCGACGAACCAGAGCGTGTCCCCGGCATCGTCGAAGTCGATGACATCGAGCAGGGCCCTTAAGGGGTCGTAGCAGCCCTGGACGTCCCCGATCGCGTAAACCGCCACGGATGCCTGGGCCGGGGACTAGTTGAGGACGCCTGGCACCGCGAGCGTGAAGGGCGCGATGGGCGCATCGAAGTTGACGCCATTGTCGGCCTCCATCCGGTACAGGCCCTGCATCGCGCCGACGGGCGTCTCGAGCACCGCGCCGCTCGAATAGCGGAATTCCTCGCCGGGGTTCAGGTGCGGCTGTTCGCCCACGACGCCGTCGCCACTGACTTCCTGCACCTTGCCGTTCGCGTCGGTGATCACCCAGTGGCGGCTGATCAGGCGTGCCGGCACCGCGCCGTCGTTGGAGATCGTGATCGTGTAGGTGAACACGTAGCGCCCGGATTCCGGCTCGGACTGCTCGTCGACGTAGCTCGTCGCCACCTGCACGCGGATGTCACAGCTCTGTTCGTCCATGTCCTGCGGATTCCAGCGTCCGGTTGGCCGGTATTCTAGCGCAACGTCGCCCGGTCTGTGGCCGGATCAGGGCTCGCCGCCAGGTGATTGGCGAGCGCGACGAAACGCTCGACCGCCAGCGCCTCGGCCCGCAACCCGGGGTCGATGCCTGCGGCCTCGAGCGCCCCTTCGTCGGCCAGGTTCCTGAGCGCGTTACGGAGTGTCTTGCGCCGCTGGCCGAAAGCGGCGGCGACCACGGTCTTGAAGAGCGCGGGATCGGCGATCCGGTGCACGTCCGCCGGCAGCGGCGTCAGCCGGACGACCGCGGAGTCGACGGCCGGCGGCGGCTCGAATGCGAGCGGGTCCACGTCGAACAGCGCCTCGACCGCGAAGCGACAGCCGAGCATCACCGTAAGGCGGCCGTAGGTCCTGCTGCCGGGGTCGGCCGCCATGCGCTCGACGACTTCCTTCTGCAGCATGAAGTGCATGTCGGCGATGTGCTGCCGGTACTCGAGCAGGTGAAACAAAAGCGGCGTCGAGATGTTGTAGGGCAGGTTGCCGACGATCCTGAGCCCGGTGCCGAGCGCACCGAAGTCGAAGGCCAGGGCATCGGCCTCGTGGATCGTCACAGTGTCCTGCCCGGCAAATCGCTTCACGAGCATTGCAGCGAGGTCGCGGTCGATCTCGATCGCGTGCAGCGCCGCGACCGCCGGCGCGAGCCGGTCCGTCAGCACGCCGCGGCCGGGCCCGATCTCGACCAGCGTGTCACCGGGTGCCGGCGCGATGGCGTCGAGGATGGCCTCGATCACGCCCGGGTCGCGCAGGAAATGCTGGCCGAAGCGCTTGCGCGGGCGGGGCGGACTCATCGGCCGGCGAGCTGTGCGGCGAGCCGGACTGCTTCGATGAGGCTGCCGGCATCCGCCGTGCCGCGCCCGGCGATGTCCAGCGCAGTCCCGTGATCGACCGACGTGCGGATGATTGGCAGCCCGAGCGTCACGTTGACGGCGTGGCCGAAGCCCGCGTGCTTGACGACGGGGAGGCCCTGGTCGTGGAACATCGCGAGCACCGCGTCGGGTCGGCCGACGGCCGGCGTGAAAGCCGTGTCGGCGGGCAGCGGCCCGCGCACGTGCCAGCCGCGGTCGCGGAACTCGGTGACGACCGGGGCGATGACGGCGGCGTCTTCCTCGCCGAGGTGACCGCCTTCGCCCGCGTGCGGGTTGAGGCCGCAGACGACGACGTCGGGGTCCGTGATGCCGAACGGCGAACGCAATCCGTCCAGCAGGACACCCAGCACGGCACGCAGGCGCTCGCGGGTCAGGTAGTCCGGTACGGCCTTGAGCGGCAGGTGGGTGCTCGCGAGCGCGACGCGGAGTTCGCCCGCGACCAGCAGCATGACGGGCACGTCGATGCCGGTCCGCTCGGCGAGGAACTCCGTATGCCCGGAGAACGGGATACCTGCATCATTGATCACGCTTTTCTGCAGCGGCGCCGTCACGAGCGCGGCGAAGTGCCCGGCCAGGCAGCCGTCCACGGCGCGCCCGAGGCCCGCGAGCAGCGCGCGGGCGTTGGCCGGGTCCGGCTGGCCGCAGACGACGGGCGCGGGGAATGTTTCGGGAATGACGCGCAGTTCACCGGGGCGCGCCGGCGCCGGAGGCAGCCGCTCCGCGTCGACTTCGACGATCCTGACTTCGCGGCCGACCCGCTGCGCGCGATCGGCCAGGAGGGCCGGGTCGGAAACGATCACGACGTCTCCCGCATGCGGCGTGGCCGCGAGCGCGAGACAGAGTTCGGGGCCGATTCCTGCCGGCTCGCCGGCAGTGACGATCAGGGGTTTGGGTTCGGCCACCGCGCGTCCTCGGCAGGCGCCGGCGTCAGATGACGATTTCGACGTAGGCTTCGTCGCGCAGGCGCTGCATCCAGAGCTGCGTTTCTTCGGTCATCTTGCTGTTGCGGATCCGCGCGTCGCAGTTCGATCGCTTGAGCTCTTCCGTGTTGTCGTAGACGCGGCGGTCGAGCACCTCGGCAATATGCCAGCCGAAACGCGTGCGGAAGGGTCCCTCGATTTCGCCCGGCTCGGCCTGGTTGATGACCTCCTCGAACTCCGGTACGAAAGTGCCCGGACCCATCCAGTCCATCTCGCCGCCGGCATTCTTGGAGCCCGGGTCGTCTGACATGAGCTTCGCGATCTCACCGAAGTCCTCGCCCTCGGCGATGCGCTCGAGCGCACTTTCGAGGCGCTGCTTCGCCGTCTCGTCGTCGATGATCTCGTTCGGCGTGACGAGGATGTGCCGCACCTTGACCTGGTTCACCTCGCTGCGCTGCACGGCGCTCCGGAGCTCGTTTACCCTGACGATGTGGAAGCTGCTGGAGCCGCGGAACGGTTTCGAGACATCGCCGGCGCCCATCGTCGCGACGACGTCCGTGTAGAGCGTCGGCAGCTGCTCGCCCTTGAACCAGCCCAGCGCGCCGCCCTCGAGCGCCGTCTGCGCGTCCGAGTAGCGGATGGCCATCTCGGCGAAGTCGGCGCCGGCCTCGAGTTCCGTGTAGATGCGATTGGCTTCCGCCTCGGCCTGGGCGATGTCGACCGCCGTCGCACTCTCGGGCAGCGAGATCAGGATGTGGGACAGGTTGTAGTCGGAATTGATCGCGACGTTGCCCTCCAGGTCGGCGATGCACTGCTCGATTTCGCGCGGTGATACCGAGATGCGCTGACCCACGTCGATGCGCCTGAGCTGGTCGAGCGTGAGCTCCTCCCGCAGCTCGCGCCGGAATTCGGGATACGAGATGCCGTCCTGGGCAAGCAGCGCGGGCATGTCTTCGAACGCGACGCCGTTCTGCTGGGCGATGTTGGCAATGGCCTGGTTGAGCATCGCATCCGAGATCTGCAGCCCGATCATCTGCGCGCGCTGCAGCTGGATCTCGGTCAGGATCAGGCGTTCGAGCAGCTGTTCGCGCAGCACCGGCGCGGGCGGCAGCTGCATCGGCGGATCCGACTCGCGCGCCCGCTCGAGGATGCGTGCCGTCTGCTCCCTGAGCTGGCTTTTCAGCACCACGCCCTCGTTGACGATGGCCGCGATGCCGTCCAGGAACTCGCCGGTACTCGAGAGTTCTTCGGCGCCTGTGACAGGCGCGGCGAGAACGGCGGCAATCGCCGTTATCTTTATGATTCTAAACACTTTTTCCTACCGGAGGTCTGCAGAATAGCCAAGAATACCACGTTCGAGCAGCCGGTCTGCCGCGGTGCCGACGCTGGTCATTCCCTTGAGTACGAGTTGCAGACCAAAAGACGAGTCCTCAGTTCCGTCGCGGGTCGAGATATGGCGGCGGCTCACGAGGCGGAGGCCCCAGCAGCAGCTCTCGTACTCGAGGCCGAAGAACTGCTCCAGCGCCCTCTCGTCGCGGAATGAGAAGTTGTAGCGGCCGACGAAGTTCCAGCTCGAGGTGATGGGCCAGGACCAGGACACATCGCCCTGTTCGAGCGAATCACGCCGGAAGCGGTATGCGAGGTTCAGGATCTTGTTGCCCGACGGGCGGTACTGCAGGCGGGCCTCGGAGCGGGCCGTGCCGCTCCCGTCCGTGCCCCACTGGTGCCCGACGTCGAAGTTCAGGTTCTCGTAGACCAGGAAGCGTACCTCGGCGATGTAGTCGGAGGACTCGCTGGCGATGAATTCCTGGCCCGGCAACAGCACGCCGCTCTGGCTCAGGTAGCGGGTCTGTCCGACCGTGGCGGACAGGAGTTCGCGACCGTTGCCGAGGTCGAGCAGCCGCGACGTCACGCCGAAGGAGACCTGGTCCGTATCCGCGATCCGGTCTACGCCGAGGAACCGGTTCTTGCGATACAGCTGCACGAGATTGAGATCCGGCGTGATCGTGTCGAACACCGGCAGGCCGGACTGCTCGCGATGCGGTATGTGTACGTACAAGAGACGCGGCTCGAGCGTCTGGATCCGGCTGCCATTGACGGGCCGCTCGAGGATCAGCCCGAGATCGACACTGCCGATCGGCACGGTGCGGCTGGGATCGTCGGCCTGGCCTGCGGCCGTGTCCCCCAGCGCATACCGCGTGTAGTCGACTTCCGCAGCGGGCGTCACGAACCAGCCGGGACCGCCGATCGGTACCTCGGCCCGCGGCCGTGCATTGAAGCGCCAGCCGGTGACCCCGACGTCACGATCGAAGTTGACCAGTTCCGCATCGAGCGCATAGTTGAGGCCGGGCAGCTGATCGGGCCAGCGGCCGTTCAGGAGGAACTGCGGCACGCGCCGGTAGGGCTCGGCATCCGGCTCAATCGCGTCGTCGATGGTCTGGTAGTCCTGGATCCGGCCGAGGAACGACAGCGTATCCGAATGATAGTCGAAGCTGACGCTGCGGTTCAGGTGCGTGATGCTCGACAGGCTCAGACTGCCGCCGAGATCTTCGAAGTACTGGCTGTCGGAGACCTCCCGGAAGTCGACGCGGTTGCGCCAGCGCCCGAGCAGGGCACGATGCGTCACGCCGAAAAGATGCCGTGCATCGTTGAATACCGAGTCGTTCGGGAGGTATTCGGTCATCAGCTGCCCGTTCATGCGGGGCGTCAGGTACCGGAACTGCGCCTGCACCTGCGTGCCGCGGTCGGTCAAGAGGCGCGGCGTGATCGTGGCGTCGTAGTTCGGCGCGATGTTCCAGTAGTACGGGATGCGCAGGTCGTTACCGTTGCGGCTGGCCGTGCCGATCTCGGGTGTCAGCAATCCGGATTTCCGCGCTTCGCCGATCGGGAACGACAGGTACGGCGCATACAGGATCGGCACGCCCTGGAAGCGCAGCTTGACGCCCCTGGCGGTGCCGACGCCGTCGCGCGTGTCCAGCTCGATGTCCCTGGCCTCG
This sequence comes from Woeseiaceae bacterium, assembly GCA_033721115.1. GTDB lineage: Bacteria > Pseudomonadota > Gammaproteobacteria > Steroidobacterales > Woeseiaceae > UBA1847. Next base: position 12,827 of record JAWWBD010000040.1, read on the forward strand.
AGCAGCCAGTCGTTCGAATCCGGCGGGCAGGTCGTGTACGAAACGCGGTCGAGTTCGAGCGTGCCACGCTCGTTGATCTCGAGGACCCGGGCCGCGCCGCGGCCGTTGCTGCTGCCGAGTGAAAATTCGGCGCCCTCGAAGCGGATGCGTCCGAGATTGTAGGAGAACTCTGCCGCATCCGACGAAATCACGGTGCCGGGATCCTCGTAGCGGACGTTTCCGTCGAGGATGAGCGCACGTTCGCCGGCATCGTAGTGCGCATTCTCCGCCCCGGCGGCGCGGTCGCCCTGGCGCAGGATGACGCCGCCCGACATGCGGGCCTCGGGTTCCGCGCCCAGGCGTGCCTCGAGCTCGCCGACCTCGAAGACGACCGCGTCCGGATCGTCGACAGCGAGCGACGCGAGCTCGCGCCGGTCCGTCAGTCGTTCGGGAGGGGCCCCGCAGGCCGCAGGCTCCGCCGCGCGCACGGTGGCGACGGCCAGGCACAGGCTGGCGGCGGCTGCGGTTCTCGTGATCACGGGACGATTCTTATCCGGGTCTCGCGGGTCGTGACGAGCGGGATATTATCAGTTTGTCCTATCTGTTACCTTCACCGTGATTTCGAGCGGCCTCAACGCGTTACGGAGAAAACTCAGCGTGTCTTCGAACGATACGGACGACCCGCGCATGATCGAGCTCCGGTCCTGGGTATCCGCCGTCACCGGCGAGCCCGACGGCGTACTCGAGCCCGCGTCCGAGGACGCGAGCTTCCGCCGTTATTTCCGTTTCACCGCCGAATCGGGCAGCGTCATCGTGATGGATGCCCCGCCGGCCAGGGAGGATAGCCGGCCCTTCGTCGCAGTCGCGGGCTATCTCGCGGCGATGGGGATCAACGCGCCGCGGGTGATCGAGGCCGACCTCGAGCAGGGCTTCCTGTTGCTCGATGATCTCGGCTCGATCCAGTATCTGGAACACGTGAGCGCGAACCCGTCGGCCGCTGAATCACTCTATGCAGCCGCCGTGGATGCGCTCGTCAGGATGCAGCTGAATGGTACGGCCTACCAGCGCGAGCTCCCGCCGTACGACGAGAAACTGCTGCGTTTCGAACTCTCGCTGTTCCACGACTGGCTCTGCGGCACCCACCTGGGTCTTGCGTTCGATGCCGGCAACGAGCGGGCCTGGTGCGATGTCGCCGACCTGCTCGTCGCCAACGCGCTCGAACAGCCAAGGGTCTTCGTGCATCGCGACTATCACTCGCGCAACCTGATGGTCGTGCCGGAAGCCAACCCCGGCGTGCTCGATTTCCAGGACGCGGTCGAAGGGCCGCTCACCTACGACCTGGTATCCCTGCTGCGCGACTGCTACATCGAATTCACACCGGCCGAAGTCGCCGACCGCGCCAATCGCTTCCTTGCGGGCCGGGCCGCCGGGTCGGGCAGCGTCCTCGACGAAGTGCAATTCTGGCGCTGGTTCGATCTCACGGGCGTGCAGCGGCACCTGAAAGCAGCCGGCATATTCGCGCGGCTGAACCACCGGGACGGCAAGCCGGCCTACCTGCGCGACATACCGCGGACCCTGGGCTACGTGCTCCAGGTGGCGCCGCGCTACCCGGAACTCGACTGGCTTGCGCGGTGGATCGAAGAGCGGGTCCTGCCCGGTCTCGGAACCGCGCCGTGATCGCGATGCTGCTCGCGGCCGGCCGCGGCGAGCGGCTGCGGCCCCTGACCGACACGCTGCCGAAGGCGCTGGTCGAGGTGCAGGGCACGAGCCTGATCGAGCGGCACCTGGAGCGTCTTCGCGCCGCCGGGATCGGCACGGTCGTCGTCAACCTCGGCTGGCTCGGCGAGCGGATTGCGGAGCGCCTGGGCTCGGGCAGGCGCTACGGCCTCGACATCGTCTACAGTCCCGAAGGCGACAACATCCTCGAGACCGGCGGCGGCATTCGCCGCGCGTTGCCACTCCTCGGCGAGGAACCGTTCGTCGTGATCAACGCGGACATCTACACCGACATGCCGGTGCCGGTGGCAGAGCTCGCGCCGGACGTGGTCGGGCACCTCGTGCTGGTACCGCGGCCCGCCTACCGCGCGACCGGCGACTTCGACCTGGTCGATGGCTATGTGCGCCACGGCACAGCGCCCGGGCTGACGTTCAGCGGCGTTGCTGTCTACCGGCCCGCGTTTTTCGCCGGGCAGCCAGTGGGCCGGTTTCCGCTCGCGCCGCTGCTCCGGGCCGCGGCCGACGCCGACCAGCTCTCGGGGGCGGTCTACGAAGGAACCTGGGAGGACGTCGGGACGCCCGAGCGCCTCGACGCACTCAACGCGCGCTGAGGCCGAGGTGCCCGAGCAGGTGGGGCAGCAGGCGGTCGGGTGCCTCGGTGAGCGACAGGGCGGCGCCCAGACGCGCGAAGTCGGTGACCTCGAGGTTTCTGAAGCCACAGGGATTGATCCGGGAGAACGGTTCGATATCCATGGCGACGTTCAGCGCCATGCCGTGGAAACTCGCTCCGCGCCGGATTCTCAGGCCCACGCTCGCGATCTTTGCGCCCGCGACGTAGACGCCGGGCGCGTCGGCACGGCTCGCTGCGTCGATGCCGAACTCGCGGGCGAGGTCCACGACGCTCTGCTCGAGACCGGTGACGAGATCGCGCACGCCGAGCCCGGCGCGGCGGATGTCGACGAGCGGATAGACCATCAGCTGGCCCGGTCCGTGGTACGTGACCTGCCCGCCGCGGTCGATCTGGACGACCGGGATGTCGCCCGGTGTCAGCAGATGTTCGCGGGCCGCGTTCAGGCCCAGCGTGAAAACGGGCTCGTGCTCGGTGAACCAGATTTCGTCCGGTGTCGACGCATCTCGCGTGTTCGTGAACTGCTGCATGTCGCGCCAGACGGGTTCGTAGGTGGTTCGGCCCAGCTTGCGGACGCGGACCCCGTCGGCGGCGTCGGGAGCGGCGGCGCTCATAGCGCGACCAGTACGTCCTCGTGCCCGGAGACGTCGCGGTAGATCGCGTCGAGCTGTTCCTGGCTCTCGGCCGTCACGGTGATCGTGATAGAAACGAAACGGCCCTTGCGGCTCAGTGAGCGGCGAATGGCGTCGTCGGCGAGCGGACCCGTGTGTTTTTCGACGAGGCCGCGTGCGATCACGTGGAATTCGACGGTATCGCGCCCCATGATCTTGATCGGGAATTCGCAGGGGAATTCCAGCAGGCGCTCGGTACCGGTCTCCGGGGTATCGCTCATTCGAACATCAGGCTCACGCTGTCACGCGCGACCTGCCAGAGCGAGCCGTCGGGGTTGTCCTCGAGCGCCCTGAGCGGTGCCGTCACCAGGGAATCGCCGTTCAGGCCGATCTCGATTTCCGCCAGGGGCTGGCCCTGGGCGACCGGGGCCGTGAGTACGGCCGGAATGCGCAGCACGGACTCGAGCTCGTCATAGGAACCGCGGGGAATGGTGACCCAGAGATCCTCGAGCACGCCGAGCGCCGAGTATTCGTCCGCGGACTTCCACACCCGTGCACGGGTGATCTCCTCGCCGGCCGCGTAAAGCCTGCGTGTTTCGAAGAAGCGGAACGCGTAGTTGATCAGCGCCTGGCTGCCGTCGATGCGCGCCTTGGCGCTCGAGGTGCCCAGCACGACGGAAATGACGCGCATGCCGTCACGCTCGGCCGACGACACGAGGCAATAGCCGGCATCGTCGGTGTGGCCGGTCTTCATGCCGTCGACAGACGGGTCGCGCCAGAGCAGGTTGTTGCGATTCGGCTGCTTGATGTCGTTGAACTCGAATTCCCTGACCGAGTACCAGCGGTAGTACTCGGGGAACTCTTCGATGATCGCGCGCGCGAGCCGTGCGAGATCGCGGGCCGTGGCGTAGTGATCGTCGCCGGGAAGGCCGGTCGCATTCACGAAGTGGCTGGAGGTCATGCCCAGCGCGAGTGCGGAGCGGTTCATCAGTTCGGCGAAGACCGCCTCCGACCCGGCGACATACTCGGCCAGCGCGACGCTCGCATCATTCCCGGACTGGACGATCATGCCGAGGAGCAGGTCGCGGACGGAGACGCGCTTGCCCACCTCGATGAACATCCTCGAGCCCGGCGTTCGCCAGGCCTTTTCGCTGACCGTGACTTCGTTGTCGAGCGTAATCCGGCCGTCGCGCAGCGCCGTGAATACGACGTAAGCCGTCATCAGCTTGGTCAGGCTGGCAGGCGCAACGCGCTTGTCGGGCTCGAGCGCGGCCAGCTCGCTGCCGGTCCGGCTGTCGATGACGAGATAGCTGGTCGCGCCGATGATGGGCGGCGACGGCACGGGCAGCGTCTGGGCGACGGCACAGGTCGAGGCCGCCAGCCACGCGATCAGCGGCAGGATTCTGCGTTTCATTGGGTCCGGATGCTTAGCCAAACGAGTCAGGTATTGTAACGGACCGTCTCGAACCCGTCTCGTTCCCGCCTACGCCCCCACGGGAGCGGCCCGCGGCCGCGATTCAACCCAGTCAAACTGTGGCCGCCCGCCGATTGGTACTTCCCGGGATGGCTCGCAGCGCTGCGCTTTATTCCTCGGGAAGCAACAATCGGCGGACGGCCACGCCTGGCGGGAGC
>JAWWBD010000041.1:0-17303 GCA_033721115.1 Woeseiaceae bacterium
CTCGATCAGCCGGAACAGGCCCGGATGCCCGATCGGGATGTGGTAGTTCTCGAGGTAGTTGTCCCACGCGACCTTCCAGTTCGCCTCCCAGACCTGGAACGTCGCGTCGCCGAGCGGCACGTAGCCCGCCGTGCCGTAGTCCTCGAAGAACTGCGCGGTGTGTGCGAACTGGTCCGCGACGCCCGGCCCGTCACCCCTCACGCGCACGAACAGCAGGCCGTGGAATTCCTCGAGCGCGACCTCGTGCAGTCCGAAGTCCGCCTTGTCGAACGGCGCGAAGTTCTCTTCGCGCGGAATGGCCATCAGCGTGCCGTCGAGCCGGTAGGTCCAGCCGTGGTAGGGACAGCGCACGACGCCGCGGCAGCTACCCTTGCCTTCGAATATCCGCGACGCCCGGTGCCGGCAGACGTTGAGGAACGCGCGCAGCCTGCCGTCCTTGCCGTGCAGCACGACGACGCTGTCGCGACCGAGGTCGACCGTCAGGTAGTCGCCCGCCTCCGGAACCTCGTTCCGGTGGCCGGCGAACTGCCAGCGCTCGAGGAAGAATGCGTCGTACTCGAGGTCGAGGACCTCGGGATCCAGGTAGGTCCAGGGCGCCAGCGGTTTCCCGACCCGGGTCGGGTTCCTGAGCGGGCGAATGTCCGTTGCTTCAGCACACATGGGGCTCTCCGGAGCAGATATTCTAGCCGCTACCCCGCCCGGCTGCCTACCCGGTATCTCCGGCAGGCGATTGTCGTCCACGGGCCGGGGCTTTTTTGTACCATGCGGCAGCTCACGGCGCATTGCCGCCCGGCGCCCTGTCCCGGATCACTCGCACGACAATGGAACATAATTGAGCATGGACCCGGTCATCTGGTTTTTCGTATTGGGACTCGTCGCGGGGCTCGCGCGCTCGGACCTGCGGATTCCGCCCGCCATCTACGACCTGCTCAGCATGCTGCTGCTCCTGACGATCGGGCTCAAGGGCGGCGTCGAGCTGGCCCGCAGCCCGGTCGGGGGCATCCTGCCGCAGATGCTGGCGGTGCTCGCGCTCGGCTTCACGATCCCGCTGCTCCTGTTCCCCGTCGTCCGCGTGACGGGCCGGCTCGGCCGGCCCGATGCCGCATCGCTGGCCGCGCACTATGGTTCGGTCAGCGTGGCCACCTACGCGGTCGGCGTGTCCTACCTCGGCGTGCGGGCCGTCACGTTCGATTCGCAGCTGCCGGTGTTCCTGGTCCTGCTGGAGATCCCGGCCATCATCGTCGGCATCCTGCTCGCCAGGGGCATGCACCCGGGTACGCGCTGGGGAGCGCTTGCCCACGAGATCCTGTTCGGCAAGAGCATCGTGCTCCTGGTCGGCGGGCTCGCGATCGGCTGGGCGGCCGGGGCGGACGGCATGCGGAGCCTCGAGCCCCTGTTCTTCGATCTCTTCAAGGGCGTGCTCGCACTGTTTTTGCTCGAAATGGGCCTGATCGCGGCGAGCCAGGCACGCTCGCTCAGGCAGCACGGCCTGTTCCTCCTGGTCTTCGGCGTCGTTGCGCCCGTGCCGCTCGCCACACTCGGCGCCGTGCTCGGCTGGTCGATCGGCCTGTCCCCGGGTGGCACGGCGCTGCTGGCGGTATTGTCCGGCAGCGCATCCTATATCGCGGCACCGGCGGCAATGCGCATTGCCGTACCGGATGCCAATCCGTCCCTGTCCCTGACGGCATCGCTCGGCATCACCTTTCCTTTCAACATTTTCGTCGGGATTCCGCTTTATCATCAACTGGCGGAATTCCTGCATCGCTAGGGAGTCGGCAGCATGGCAGCCGAAGAAAAGCTCAAGCTCGTGACGATCGTTACCGAGGCGGTACTCGAAGCGGGTATCACGACGACCCTGAAGAAGCTCGGCGCGACCGGTTACACGATTACGGACGCACGGGGCTCCGGAAGTCGCGGCGTACGCGACGCCGGCTGGTCCTCCAGTGGCAACGTCCGGATCGAGGTCATCTGCAACCCGGAAGTCGCCGAGAAGATCACGACGCACATGCGCGAACACTTCTACGAGAACTACGCGATGATCATCTTCATCGCCGACGTCGGGGTGCTCAGGCCCGGCAAATTCTGACCGGTCTCAGGCGAGCCTCTGGCCGTCGGGGACTTTCGCGTCGGGTACCGCCAGCACGACGCTGCCGTCCTCGCGCAGGAAGCCCGTCACCAGGCACTCCGATATGAAGGGACCGATTTGTTTGGGCGGGAAGTTGACGACCGCCAGCACCTGTTTGCCGACGAGATCCGCCGGCGCATAGAGGTCGGTGATCTGCGCGGACGAGCGCCGCGCGCCCACTTCGTCGCCGAAGTCGACCGTCAGCTTGTAGGCTGGTTTCCGGGCTTCCGGGAACGGGTCGACCGCGGTGATCGTACCGACGCGCAGCTCGACCTTCTCGAATTCGTCCCAGGTGATCGGCATCGGCAGCCAGAACAAGGTATTCCGGCCCGCCCCTGCAGGGCCGGAATGCGTGCTCCGCTAGAGCTTGATCGGCAGATCGTGAACCCGGGTGCCCGTCGCGGCAAAGATCGCGTTGCCGACCGCGGGCGGCACCGAGATGAGCGGCGGCTCGCCCATACCCTGCGGGAACTCCGTGTTGTCCATGAAACGGATGTCGAGCTCGGGCACGTCGGCCATCCGGAGCGGCGTGTAGCGATCGAGATTGCGTGCCGCCACCTGGCCCTTCTCGAATGCCGTGCCCTCGTGGAGCGCGAGGCTGAGCCCCCAGAGGATCGCGCCTTCCGCCTGCGCCATCGCGCCGTCGGGATGGACGACCGTGCCGCAGTCGATCGTCTGCCAGATCTTTTTGACTTCGACCGCCTTGCTGTCAGGATTAACGGCGACGTGTGCGATGGTCGCGATCCAGGTCGGCATCGCACGCTCCTGGCCGTGGCAGACGGCAACACCCAGCCCCTCGCCTTCGGGCAGGGCCTGGCCCCACGGCGCCCGATCGCGCACGTCTTCGAGGACCGCGGCGAGCCGCGCCGCGCCGCCGACCGAGTTCGGTGCCGTGCCAGCGTTCTTGCCGGTGGCATCGAGCAGGCCCAGCCGGAACTCGATCGGGTCGACGCCCATCTCGTGCGCGATCTCGTCCATGAAGGACTCGACGCCCCAGCCCACCCAGCCCGGGCCGACGGCCCGGAGCCAGCCGGGCAGGAAGGTGCGCTGCGCGAGCGTGTTGTTGATCGCACGCACCCGATGGTTGGGCAGCGTGTACCAGTGATCGCCGCCCGAGATCGAAAACGTGTCGTACTTGCCCGAGCCGTTCAGGCCGTCGGCGAGGAAGCCCGGCGCCAGCGTCAGCGTCGGCCAGCCCGCCGCCGCCGCGTGCTCGATGCCGGTCAGCCCGCCATCGGCATCGAAGGATGCGTCGAACTGCTGCACCGAAGCGGAGCGGACGCAGTCGAAGCGGCTGTCCTCGGGCCGCTGGAAAACGAGCTTGACCGGCTTGCCCAGTGCCTTTGCCGCCAGTGCCGCCGGGATCATCGGGTCGCCCCAGAGGCGTCGCCCGTACCCGCCACCCAGGTAATACTGGTGAAGCGTGATGTCGGTTTCCGCCATGTCGAGCGCTTTTGCGAGCGTCGGCAGGATCAGCGACTGCCACTGGTTACCTGAATGGATGTGGCAATGCCCGTCGACGAACTCGGCGAGCGCGTTCGCCGGCTCCAGCGTGAAGTGCAGCGCCGTGTGGGTCCGGTAGACGGAATTGAGCGTCGAGGCAGCGGCCTCGCGTGCGGCAGCGACGTCCCCGTCATCGACGACGAGCACTCCGCTCGCCCTGTCCGCGGCGAGTTTCTCCCCCTCGGCGATCAGGTCGGCTTCGCTCACGTCGGCCGTCGGGCCGGGCGCATAGTCGACCTTGACGGCTGCAGCCGCCCGCATCGCACTCGGGTAGTCGTCGGCGATGACCACGGCCCAGCCCTGCAGGACCTCGCTCGGATCGTCGAGCTGCAGCGTCTGCTGGTAGCCGGGAATCTCCTTTGCGGCCGAGTCGTCGATCGCACGAATCGTGCTGCCGTAGCGCGTCGGCGGCAGCAGCGGATGCGCGAAGACCATGCCCGGTCGCTCGACGTCGATGCCGAAGACCGCGTCCCCGGTCGCTTTCGCCGGAATGTCCTTCGCCGTGGCCGGCTTGCCGATCAGAGTCCGCTCGTTCGCCGGCTTCATCGGCAGGGCGTCGAGCTCCTCCTGGGTGAAGGACCGCCCGATCTCGCCCCGGCGCACGATCTCCGCGAAGGAAATCGACCGTTCGCCCGCCGCGACCTTGCTGCCGCTCACGGTGACCTGCCCGGGCGCCACGTCGAGGAGCTTCGCCCCGGCGTCGCGTAAAACCATCCGTCCGGCCGCGCCCGCCTGCGACAGCATCCTGAAGGTCGTGTGCACCGACCACGAACCGCCGGTGACCATGTAGCCCCACTTCGGGTCGCTGTCGACGTACTTGATGGACACGCGGTCCCAGTCGGCGCCGAGTTCGTCCGCGACGACCCGCGCGAGCGCCGTGCCGACGTGCTGGCCCATCTCGGCCTTGGCGATATTGACCAGGATGCCGCCCTCGCCGTCGATTTCGTACCAGACCGTCGGCGCGAAGCTCCGGCTCGCGTCGCCGGCCGCCATGTCCTCGGCCGCCTGCTCGCTGCTGCAGCCGGGCAACACCACGCCGAGTCCCATGACGACGGTTGCGCCCGCGCTGCCCGCGATGAAGGTACGCCGGCTCAGCCGGCCCTCGATTTCCCTTGCACGCACGGCCATGGTCACGCCCCCCCGCCGCCGGCGGCGGCCTTGATCGCTTTCCTGATCCGCGGGTAAGCCATGCAGCGGCAGAGGTTGCCGTTCATGGCCTGCGTGATCTGCTGATCCGTCGGCTGCGGCGTCCGCGCGAGCAGTCCCGCCGCCTGCATGATCTGCCCGGACTGGCAGTATCCGCACTGCGGCACCTGCGCTTCGATCCAGGCCTGCTTCAGTGCCTCGCCGGCGTCGCTGGAAAGTCCTTCGAGGGTCGTCACCGAGCGCCCGGCGACACCCTGCAGCGGCGTCACACAGGATCGCGTCGCGGAGCCGTCGATGTGCACCGTGCACGCACCGCATTGCGCGATGCCGCAGCCGAATTTCGTGCCCTTGAGCTTGAGCTCGTCCCGGATCACCCACAGGAGCGGCGTCTCGGGGTCGCTCCCGGACTGGACGGTTTTCCCGTTGACTTCGAACTCGATCACGCGCATTCCCCCTTAAGTTTCCCGTTGCCGGCAGCTGTCCCGAGTTTAGTACAGGCGCTGCCTAATCTCGAATGTCCTGCAGGAACCACTCGGTCGGCACCTCGCGCCCGAGCTTCCTCGCCTTCGCGAGCTCGTAGACGCGCCCCGCGACCGCGTAGAACTGGGCACCCTGCAGGTTGCCGCGCTCCGAGTAGGTGATCTGGTCCGCGCTCGTCCGGCCCGGCTTCGTTCCCGCGACGAGGTCGGCGAACGTGACCATGCGATCGGGCAGTTTCGGGCCGTGGCCCTTCTTCGGCGGCGGCCCGGCGCCGCTCGTGTCGCCGCCCGGCCGTGCCTCCCAGCCCAGGTACTCGTCGCCGAGCGCGAGCTCGGGCCGGCCGACGGGCGCCGGCGCGTCACCGAAGCGGAAATAGACGTCGACCCTCTCGAGGCTGGCGCGATCGGGCGAGCCGCCGCCGCCGATGTTCAGGATGTGCTGGCCCGGCTCGAGGCAGCTGCCGTCCATGACCGGGACCGCCGAGTCCGTCACCGCCGCGACGATATCCGCACCCCGGTAGACGGCCTCGGGCGCATCGCAGACGACGACCACGATACCGTGCGCGGCACGCATCTCCTCCGCGAAAGCCTCGCGGTTCGCTTTGGTCGGGCTGAAGACCTGGAGCTTCCGGATGCTGCGCACGGCGCAGAATGCCTGCATGTGCGTCCGCGCCATGCCGCCCGAGCCCAGCATGCCGACGACTTCGGCATCCTCGCGGGCCATGTACTTGACGCCGATGCCGCCGTCGCCGCCGACGCGCATGTGCTGCAGCACCCCGTCGTTGATGAATGCGAGCGGCTCGCCGTTCTCGGTCGACGTGAGAAAGATGAGGCCGCAGTACAGCCCCGGCTTCACGCAGTATTTTTCCTGGGTCGTGACGCCGCCGTACTCGGTGCGGAACAGGATGTCCGATTTCATGCGCACGGCGAAATAGCCCGCGGTCGAGCCGCCCTCCATGCTGCCGAACTGGTAGCGCTTCGCGGGGTCGCTGGTCGGAATCCGGATATCGATGCGCGGCCGGCAGACGGCCTCGCCTTGCGCAATGTTCAGGTACGAAGTCTCCAGCGCAGCGATCGTGTCCTCGATCGTCAGGACTTCGGCGACGGCATCGTTGCCTATGATCAGCGTCACGATGCGAGATCCGCGATGCGCCGGCCGTCCGCGACGAGCGCTTCGAGCAACGGGGCCGGTGTCCAGGCGGCACCGAAGCGCCGCTCGAACTCCCTGGTCCGCGCGAGCACCGTGTCGAGCCCGGTCTCGTCCGCGTAGTGCATCGGGCCGCCGCGCCAGGCCGGGAAACCGTAGCCGTAGATGTAGACGACGTCGATGTCGCCCGGCCGCTGCGCGATGCCCTCTTCCAGGATGCGCATGCCCTCGTTGACCAGCGCGTAGACGAGCCGGTCGACGATCTCGTCCTTCGTGATCTCGCGGCGTTCGACGCCGAGGGCCCGTGCCTCCCGTTCGATGATCGCTTCGACCTCGGGATCGGACTCGCGCGCCCGGGTCCCGGGATCGTAGCGATAGAATCCCTTGCCGGTCTTCTGGCCCAGCCGGCCCGCCTCAACGAGCACGTCGGGCACGCGGCAGGCGCGCGGGTCGCCGCGCTCCGCCTCGGGCAGGGCCTGGCGCGCCTTGTAGCCGACGTCGAGCCCTGCGAGGTCGCCGACCGCGATCGGCCCCATGGCCATGCCCCAGTCCTCCATGGCCGAGTCGACGGCCGCGGGCGTCGCGCCCTCGACGAGACAGAGCTGGGCCTCGCGGAAGTACGGCCCGAGCATCCGGTTGCCGATGAAGCCGTAGCAGACGCGCGCGAGCACGGGCACCTTGCGGATTCTCTTCGCCAGCGCCATCACGGTCGCGAGCACGTCGGGCGCCGTCGCTTCCCCGCGGACGACTTCGAGCAGTTTCATGATGTGCGCCGGGCTGAAGAAGTGCATGCCGAGTACGTCGGCCGGCCGCCCCGTCGCCCGCGCGATCGCGTCGACGTCCTGGTACGAGGTATTCGTCGCGAGGATGGCACCCGGTTTGCAGGCCGCGTCGAGCCGGCCGAACACGGTCTTCTTGAGCTCGGGGTCCTCGAACACGGCCTCGATCACGAGGTCGGCTGCCGCGAGCGCCGCGTAGTCGGTCGTGCCGCTGATCCGGCCCCGGCAGGCCGCGGCGTCCGCCTCGGCGAGCTTGCCGCGCTTGACGCTGCCGGCATAGTTCCGGTCGATGGTCTCGAGGCCCCGCGCGAGCGCCTCGTCGTCGACCTCGAGCAGCGTCACCGGGAACCCGGCGTTGGCGAAGCTCATCGCGATGCCGCCGCCCATCGTGCCCGCGCCGACGATGCCGACGGCGCCGACCTCCCGCTGCCCCGTATCGCGCGGCAGGTCGGCGACCTTCGCCGCTTCGCGCTCGGCGAAAAACACGTGCCGGAGGGCCCGCGACTGGGGGCCGTCCATCAGCGCCGTGAAGACCTCCCGCTCTTTCGCGAGGCCGCTGTCGAACGCGAGGTCCGCGGCCGCGCGGACGCATTCGACCACCTTGAGCGGCGCAATCTGACCCTTCGCCCTGCGCGCGACCTCGTGTTCGAGCACCTCGATGCCGGCCGCGTCGAGCGCCTCGACGTCGAGATCGCGGGTGCGGCGCAGCGGGGCGCCGGTATCGACCAGTTCGCGCGCATAGGCCGCGGCAGCCGCGTCGAGCCCGTCGGCGACGACGCGGTCGACGAGGCCGAGTTCCGCCGCTTGCTCCGCAGCGATCGGCGTGCCGCTCGCCATGAGCTCGACGGTCGGCCTGATCCCGGCGAGCCGCGGCGTGCGCTGCGTGCCGCCGGCACCCGGGATCAGCCCCAGCTTCACCTCCGGGAACCCGACTTGCGCCGTGGCCAGCGCGATGCGGTAGTGACAGCCGAGCGCCGTCTCGAATCCCCCGCCCAGGGCGGTCCCGAACAGCGCGGCCACGACGATCTTGCCCGAGGCCTCGATCGCGTTGATCAGGTCGGGCAGAAACGGCGGCTCGATCGGCTTGCCGAACTCGGTGATGTCCGCGCCCGCAATGAAGGTGCGGCCCGCGCAGCGCAGCACGATGGCATCGCTGTCATCGGTCTGGGCCGCCGTAACGGCTTCGAGGATGCCCTGGCGTACGGCCTGCGACAGCGCATTGACCGGGGGATTGTCGACCGTGACGATGCCGATCCCGGCGTCGATTTCGTAGCTGACCGGTGAATTCATGGGCTGTCCCGCTGTCGAAGGAAGCGTCCAGTTTAACCAAATACCGGCCCCGTTGTCGGAGCGGCCCATGACCGCGAAAGGCCCTGATCGCAGCCCGGGGCCGCTCTTACGGGGACGCGGAATTCTGATAGGATTCGGCACCATGTACGAACGTCTCGTCGAACAGGCCAAGAGTTCGCTCCGCGCGCTCAACGCGCAGGACAACCTGGCCGCACAGCTCAGGACCAAGCTCGCCGACCTGCTGGCAGAGGGCGAAGCGAACGCGGACGCGGCCTGCCGCGCGCTCAAGCTCAGCCGGCGCACGCTGCAACGGCGGCTGCGCGCCGAGAAGACGAGCTTCCAGAAGGTCCTGACCGAGGTCCGTGCCGCACTCGCCGTGCGTTACCTGAGCGACGAGCGGCTCAAGGCACTCGAAGTCGCGATGCTGCTCGGCTACTCGAGCATCAGCGCGTTCACGACGGCTTTCAAGTCCTGGTACGACATGCCGCCGGCCGAATACCGGCAAAAGGTCCTCGCCGCCTGAGCCCGCCGTCGTGTCCTGCCGGCCGCGCGCCGGCCGGCGTCAGTACGGCAGGTTTTCCTCGACGATCACCCAGCGCCCGTCCCGCACCTGGTACAGGTAGAGGTAGTCGCCGCCCTGGTGCTTGGTCGGGCTGAACGACAGCGTCGGCCCGCCGAACGGGTCCTGGTAGTTGTCGATGGTCTCGAGCGCCGCCAGCACCTTGTCGACCGTCGGCTCGGGACCGGCCGCCTCCAGTGCGCGCACGACGAGGTCGCCCATGACGTAGCCGATCGTCGTCTGCGGCGCCGGTTTCGAACCGAACTGCCTGACGTAGCGGGCATGCCAGTCGGCAAGCCAGCTGCCGGGCGCCATCTCGCGCTCGAAGTCGGGGAAGTAGTAGGACGCCGCCGCGTAGAAACCCTCCATCGCACCGTCGGCCGCCGCCGCGACTTCCGGCACGTAGGGCACCATGTTCGAGACGATCGGTGCGTTCCAGCCCGCGTCGCGTGCCGCCGTGTAGATCAGGATCGCATCCTTGATCAGCGGCCCGAGCGCAAGCAGCTCGCAACCCGAATTCTTGATCGCGGTCACGGTGCCGATGAAGTCGGTCTCGGTGGCCTTGTGCCGGCCCTCGTAGACCGATTCGAGCCCGTGCTTTTCGACGGCGCGTTCGTAGCCCCGCGCGACCTCCTCGCCGTAGTCGTTGGCCAGCACCTGCAGGCACACCTTGCGCAGGCCCTGTCTTTCGACGAGGTAGGAGATCGCCCCGGCGATCTGGTCGCGGTAGCTGACGAAGTACGAGAACTTCATCGGGTGCAGCGGCTCGTACATCTGCGTGGCCGCAGTCGTCGGGAACAGGCTCGGGACGCCGGCTTCGAACATCCGCGGCATCAGCGCGATGTTCATCGGCGTCCCCATCGCGCCCACCATCAGGAAGATGTCGTCGACGTTCAATAGCTTGTTGGTCGCTTTTACGGCCAGCGGCATCTGGTACTGCGAATCCTCTGCCACGAAGCGAATCCGGCGCCCGTGCACGCCGCCGGCGGCATTGGCCTCCTCGTAGCGCATGCGCTGCCCGTTGGTGATCGGCACGCCGAGGATCGCGATGCCGCCCGACAGGTCGGTGTGCGTGCCGATCACGATCTCGTCGGCGGTGACGCCTCGCACACCGTCCCCCGGTCCGCCCGCTTCCCCGCCGCCACCGCAGCCGGCGAGGCATGCCGCCAGCAACAGGCTCCATTTCTTCATCTGCGCTCCCTTCCCCTCAGGCACGGCTGCCGCCCGCGTACATCGTCTCGATCAGATCGCTGTATTTTTCCCCGACGAAACTCCGCTTGAGCTTCATCGTCGGCGTCAGTTCCTCGTCCTCGGCGGTCAATAATACATCGATCAGCCGGAACTGCTTGACCTGTTCGGCGCTCGAGAAGCCGCTGTTCACTCGCGCCACCTCCCTGCCGATCAGGTCGACGATCTCGGGCCGCGCGCACAGCGAGCGGTAGTCCGTGAACGGGATCGACCGGGTCTGCGCGAAGTGCTCGACGTTTTCCTGGTCGATCATGATCAGGCAGGTCAGGTACTTGCGCTTGTCGCCGATGATCACCGCGTCGGAGATGTACGGCGAGAACTTGAGCTCGTTTTCCATGACGGACGGCGTGACGTTCTTGCCGCCGGCCGTGATGATGATGTCCTTCAGCCGGTCGGTGATCGACAGGTAGCCCTCGGCGTCGATCTCGCCGACGTCGCCGGTGCGGACCCAGCCATCGACGATGGTTTCCGCCGTTTTCTCCGGCAGGTTCAGGTAGCCGTCGAACTGGCCGTCGGAACGCGCGACGATCTCCCCGTTGGCGTCGATACGGACCTCGGTGCCCGGGAACGGCAGTCCGACCTTGCCGAAGCGGCAGACGCCCTTTTTCGTGCTCGTGACGATGCCGATCTCGGTCTGGCCCCAGAGCTCGTCGATCTCGATGCCCAGGCTCAAAAACCAGCGCAGCAGGTCGGGCGAGATCGGCGCCGCGCCGGTTGCCGCGTCGCGGGCCCGGTCGAGCCCGAGCGCGAGCCTGAGGTTCCGGAACACGGCCAGGTGCGCGAGCCGGAACGCCACGCGGTCGCCGAGCGAGAGCGGCTCGCCGCGCTCGAGCTTGCCCGCCCGCCGCCGGCCCGCGGCAAGCGCCAGCGCGTAGGCCTTGCGGCCCGGCCAGGTCGCTTCCGACATCGCCGTCGTCACCCTAGAGTAGAACTTCTCCCAGACCCGCGGCACCGCGAAGAAATAGGTTGGCGACACCTCGCGGAGATTCTGCATCACGGTCTCCGGGCTCTCGGCGAAGTTGATCGTCGCGCCGCTCGCGATCGGCAGCCAGCCCGAGAAGATGCGCTCGGCGACGTGGCAGAGCGGCAGGTAGGTGAGGAGCTCGTCGTCGGGGCGCTGGCGCAGGTGGTCCGGCGCGAGCCCCACCTGGAACATGACGTAGCGCTGCGACAGCATGGCCCCTTTCGGCAGTCCGGTCGTGCCCGACGTGTAGACCAGCGCCGCGAGATCGTTCCCGGTGCCGCCGGCGACGATCTCCTCGACGAGGCCGCGGTGCTCGACGCCGAAGCGGCGGCCCCGCTCGAGCAGCGCCTCGACGGGCCGCACCTTGTCGTGCTCGAAGCCCCGGAGCCCGCGCCAGTCGAAGACGTAGACGCGCTCGACGCCGGGCAGCGACTTTTCGATTGCGAGGAACTTGTCGAGCTGCTCCTCGTCCTCGGCGAACAGGAACCGGCAGCGCGAATCGCCGAGCGCATGCTCGACCTGGCGGGCCTGGTAGGTCGGGTAGATGCCGTTGACGACGCCGCCCGCGAGCATCGTACCGACGTCGACCCACAGCCACTCCCGGCAGTCCTCGCTCTGGATCGAGACGACGTCGCCCCGTTCGAGCCCGAGCGACAGGAGCCCGTTGGCGATCTCGAACGCCCGTTCGCGGTAGTCCTGCCAGGTATAGCTCTGCCAGATGCCGAAGTCCTTCTCGCGCATCGCGACGCGCGGGCCGCGCTCCGCCGACTTCTTCAAAAACAGCTTGGGCAACGTGTCGCAGCCGTCGACCAGGATCGCCCTGCCTCCGCCCTGCCCGCTCATCGCCAGGTCTTCCGTTTCTTCCAGCGGCGGCGGCCGCGGACGCCCTCGTCCTTCTTGCCGAGATAAAACTCCTTGATGTCCTCGCTGGCCCTGAGCGCGGCGCTCGGCCCGTCCATGACCATGCCGCCGACCTCCATCACGTAGCCACGCGCGGCAATGTCGAGCGCGAGATTCGCGTTCTGCTCGACGAGCAGGATCGTCAGCCCCTGCTCGTCGCACAGCCGGCGGATGATTTCGAAAATCTCCTGCGTGAGCGCCGGCGACAGGCCGAGCGAGGGCTCGTCGAGCAGCAGGAGCCGCGGCCGCGCCATGAAGCCCCGGCCGATCGCGAGCATCTGCTGCTGGCCGCCGGAGAGATAGGCCGCCATCTTGCCGGCGAGCCGTTCGAGGACCGGAAAGTAGCCGTAGACGGTGGCGACGTCCGCCGCAACGCCGTCGCGGTCGCGGCGGTTGTAGGCGCCCATCGCGAGGTTCTCGGCCACGGTCAGAAACGGGAACACCTCGCGGCCTTCCGGGACGTGCGCGATGCCCTGGCGCGCCACCCAGTCCGGGTCGCGGCACTGGATTTCGCGACCTTCGAAGAGTACGCGGCCCTTGTTGCTGTCGAGCGCACCGCAGGCCGTCTTCAAAAGCGTCGTCTTGCCGGCCCCGTTGGCGCCGAGCACGGCGACGATCTCGCCCTCGGCGACGGTCAGGCTCACGCCGCGGATCGCCATGATCGGGCCGTAGTAGGTCTCGACGTTGCGAAGCTCCAGAAGCGCTGCGCTCATGCGGACACCCCGAGGTAGGCCCGCTGTACCTCCGCATTGTCGCGGATCTCCGCGGGCGTGCCGATCGCGATGACCCGGCCGTCGTTGATGGCCATGACGCGGTCCGCGACGCGGTTCACCAGGTTCATGTCGTGCTCGACCATGACCAGCGTGACGCCGAGGTCGTGCCGGATGTCCTCGAGCCAGAACGAGACGTCGTCGGTCTCCTCGTTGTTGAGCCCCGAGGCCGGCTCGTCGAGCAACAGCAGCGAAGGCTCGGCGCAGAGCGCGCGCGCGAGCTCCACGTTCTTGCGCGCACCGTATGGCAGGTCCGCGATGCGCTCGTCCCGGTACGCCTCGATCTCCAGCAGGTCGATGATGTCCTCGACGCGGCGCCGGTGCTCGATCTCGGCGGCGCGGACGCCGGGCCAGAACAGGAAGTCGCGGAACGGGTTCCGGTGCATGTGGGAGTGCCGGCCGACCAGGAGGTTCTGGAGCACCGTGGCCTGCTCGAAGAGCTCGATGTTCTGGAAGGTGCGCCCGATGCCCGCCTCGACGATGCGATGCGCCGGGAGCGCGAGCAGGTCGCGACCGTCGTAGTGAATCGTCCCGGCCGTCGGTTCGTAGAGCCGGCTGACGAGATTGAAGATCGTGCTCTTGCCGGCGCCGTTCGGGCCGATGATCGCGAAGACCTCGCCGGGCTCGACGTCGAAGGACACGTCCTCGACCGCGTGCACGCCGCCGAACTCGATCGACAGGTTGCGGACCGCGAGTCGCCCAGCGTCGCTCACCGCAGCCGCTCCGTTTTGAGATAGCGCTTCTGGCGCACGAACGATGCCTTCCTGTAATAGGGGAAGGTCTCGAAGAAAAAGCGCAGCTTCATCCAGCGCCCGTAGATGCCCTGTGGCTCGAACACGATGACGAGCACGATGATGAGCCCGAAGAGCAGCGGTTCGAGGCCGGCCGTGTGGCCAACCGACGGCGGCAGCACGTCTTTCAGGAAACTGATCGCTACGGGCAACACCGAGATGAACACCGCTCCGAAGATCGCGCCGAGGAGGCTGCCTAGCCCGCCGACGACGATCATCAGGAGCAGCTTCAGCGATTCGAGCACGCCGAAGGTTTCGGGCACCAGGTAGGTCAGGTGATGTGCGAGCAGCGCGCCCGCGAGCCCCGTGATGGCCGCGCTGATGCCGAAAGCCTCGACCTTCACCCGCTCGACGTTGACGCCGAGGCAGCGTGCCGAAAGCTCCGAATCGCGGACTGCGACGAAGGCCCGTCCCGTCGGCGAGCGAAACAGGTTGGCGACCCCGGCAATCACGGCGAGCGCCAGCACGAGGTCGAGGTAATACTGCTGCCACGCCGCCGTGAGCGGAATGCCGAACAGCGTGAGTGCCGGCACCGCGAAACCCGAGTGGCCGCCGGTGACCGCCCCCCATTCGCCGAACACGGTTTCGATAAGGATGCCGAACGCGAGCGTCGCGATGGCGAGATAGAAGCCGTGCATTTTCGAAGCGGACCGCCCGATCACGAGCCCGACCAGTCCTGCCACCGCGACGGCGGAGAGGAGCGCGACGACAAACGGGACGCCCTGACCCAGCAATATCGAATGCGTGTAGGCGCCGATGCCCAGGAAGCCCGCATGCCCGAAGCTGACCTGCCCCGTGTGCCCGGTGAGCAGCATGAGCCCGACGCCCGCGATCGCGTAGACCAGCGTCAGCCCGAGCTCCGCGAGGTAATAGTCCCCGAGCAGGAGCGGCGCCGCGACGAGGAGGACGAGCACGATCCCGACCCGTACTTTTTCGCCCGTCTTGGCGAGGAAGCGGATGTCGTCGTTGTAATGCGTCTTGAACAGGACCTGCATCGCTCACACCTTCTTCTGGTAGGTCTGCACGATGAGGCCCTCCGGGCGCACGAACAGCACTAGCAGCATCACGACGTAGGCGGACACGCCCTTGATGCCGGGCAGGTAGTAGTCCGCGAAGGGCTCGATCACGCCGATCAAAAGGCAGCCGAGCAGCGCGCCGGGTATCGACCCGAAGCCGCCGACGATGGCGCCGGCGAGCGCCTTGATGCCCAGAAAGCCGATCGTCGTGTCGATCTGCGTCACCGGCGCGAGCAGCGCGCCGGCTGCGGCGGCGATGAAGGCGCCGATCGCCCAGGTGAACGACACTAGGCGTTTGACCGGTATGCCCATGTAATAGGCCGCCAGCTGGTTCTGGGCCGCCGCCTGCATCGCGATGCCGAGCCGCGTGCGGCCGAAAAAGAGATAGACACTCGCGACGAGGATGACCGTGGCGGCGACGATGGCGAGCCGGTCGGCGTTGATCTCGACCCCGCCGCCCAGCGCGACCCGGCCGTCGAACGGCGTGTCGAGCGAATGGGTCTCCCAGCCGAACGCCATGCCCGCGAGCGCGCGGAAAATGAAGCCGAAAGCCACCGTCAATATGAAGATGCTGGCCTGCGACTCGCCGATGATCCGGCGCATGATCTGTGCGTCCACGAGGTAGCCGACGGCGGCAACCGCCAGGCAGCCGGCGACGAACGCAGGCCAGAAGCCGAGGCCCAGCGCTTCGGAAAAGGTGAGTACGGAAAAGGCCCCGAGCATCATGAATTCGCCGTGGGCGAAGTTGACGACCTCGGTGGCCTTGTAGATCAGGACGAAACCGAGCGCGATCAGTCCGTAGGCACAGCCCTGGGCGAGTCCCGTAAGCGCAAGATGGATGACGTCGCTGGCCGGCAGCATGCGTCGGAAGTATAGGGGCATTCCGGCCCGAAAGCGCCATGGGATATCGATTTACGCTATGATTCCCGGTCCCTGAATTCATGGAGGAGCGGCGAATCGCCGCAACTGGAGCAAGCCGACATGCGCGAAATGCTGCAATTCTATATCGACGGCAAATGGGTGGACCCGGTCGAGCCGAAACCGCTCGATGTCATCAATCCCGCCACTGAAGAGGTTTGCGGACGCATCTCGATCGGCTCGGCAGCCGACGTCGACAAGGCCGTCGCCGCGGCGCGACGGGCCTTCGATTCCTTTTCGCAGACCACGCGCGAGGAGCGCCTCGCACTGCTCGAGGCCATACTGGAGGAATTCAAGAAGCGCTACGAGGACGTCGCCCGGGCGGTCATGGAGGAGATGGGTGCGCCGTGGGAAGTCGCGAACGGCCCGCAGGCCGGCAGCGGGCCGCAGCACATCAAGGCGACGATTCGCGCCCTGAAGACGCTCGAGTTCGAGGAGCGGAACCGCGACACGCTGATCGTCAAGGAACCGGTCGGCGTAGTCGGCATGATCACGCCGTGGAACTGGCCCGTGAACCAGGTCGCCTGCAAGGTCTGCCCGGCGCTCGCGGCCGGCTGCACGATGATCCTCAAGCCGTCCGAGATCGCGCCTTTCGACGCGATGATCTTCGCCGAAGTCCTGCACGCAGCCGGCGTACCCGCCGGCGTGTTCAACCTCGTCAACGGTGACGGTCCCGGTGTCGGCACCGCGCTGGCGCAGCACCCGGGCATCGACATGGTCTCGTTCACCGGCTCGACGCGCGCCGGCGTGGCCGTCGCCCAGAACGCCGCACCGACGGTCAAGCGCGTGGCGCAGGAGCTGGGCGGCAAGTCCGCCAACGTCCTGCTCGACGACGCCGACTTCGAAACGGCGGTCAAGGCCGGGGCAATGGAGTGCTTCTACAACACCGGCCAGTCCTGCGACGCGCCGTCGCGGATGCTCGTCCCGAAGGAGCGCATGCAGGAAGCCGCCGCGCTGGCGGCCGAAGTCGCCAACTCGGTGAAGGTGGGCAACCCGCCCGACGACGGCGTCGAAATCGGGCCCCTCGTCTCCGACACGCAGTGGCAGAAGGTCCAGGCTCTGATCCAGAAAGGCATCGACGAGGGCGCGACGCTGGTGGCCGGCGGGCCCGGCAAGCCCGAGGGCCTGAACAAGGGCTATTTCGTGCGCCCGACCGTCTTCGCCAACGTGTCGAACGACATGACCATCGCGCGCGAGGAGATCTTCGGGCCCGTGCTGTCGATCATCCCCTACGAGGACGAGGACGACGCGGTGCGCATCGCGAACGACACGCCCTACGGGCTTTCGGGTGCCGTCTCGTCGGGCGACATCGACAGGGCGCGCCGGGTGGCGGCCAGGATGCGGACCGGCATGGAGTACATCAACGGCGCCAGCGGCAACTCGATGGCACCCTTCGGCGGCTACAAGCAGTCCGGCAACGGCCGCGAATGGGGTCGCTACGGCATCGAGGAATTCCTCGAGGTCAAGTCGATGTACGGCTACGAACCCGAAAGCCGCACGGCCTGAGGAACCCGGCCGGAACCACGCGGTCGGAAACGCACGAGGACATCGGACGCACATCATGAATCGAAGGGATTTGCTGCTGGCGCTGGCCTGCGCCATCGTCGTGAGCGGCTGCGCGGGCGAAACGAACCGGCCGCAGGCCACGGGCAAGGGCACCGTGCGCGC
>JAWWBD010000042.1:0-17019 GCA_033721115.1 Woeseiaceae bacterium
CGGGAAGCCGGTGACCGCGTAGAAGCGCTCCGACGGGATCCCGAGCACAGACGCCGGGCCCTCGTAATGCGGGCCGCGCGACAGGTCCGGCGGGTCGTCGACGATGCGCGCGGTCACGGTCATCGTCCCGCCCATCTCGATCGCGGTGCCGGCGACCTCGCCGTCGCCCTGCGCGTAGTGGAAGTCGCCCACCGCGAGCCCGCAGCCGTCGACGTAGCATGGCAGGTAGACGGTCGTGCCGGTCGTGATGTGACGGATGTCCAGGTTGCCACCGTGCTCGCGCGGCGGGATCGTGCGCAGGCATTCGCCCGCCTTCGTGCCCTCGCTGCCGCAGAGTGCTGCGGGCTCCGCCTCGGTCGGGTCGGGCGGCAGCACCGCGCCGCCCGCCGCGGCGAGCGCGGCCTCGCGCTCCAGCACGGTGGCCAGCAGGTCCTTGCCCGGCAGTGTCGTCACGACGCCCGGGAAACTCGCGTTCGGGATACGCACGCCCGGCAGCGCGTCGCTCTCTGCAAAATCATCGCTGATGCGCCAGACGATGAAGCGCTCGTCGGTGCCGAAGACATCACCCGCGAAGCCGAACGGGCTGGCAGACGTCCAGCCGACGTCGGCAGGCTCGAAAGCCTCGATCGTCACCGCCAGCACGTCGCCCGCCCGCGCGCCATTGATACGGACCGGGCCCGTCAGCGCATGGACGATCCCGAACCCGTCGCGGGGCGCGCTTTTCGCAACCGAGTACTCGTCCGGGTCGAGCGTCAGGTCGAAGGCGTCGCGGCCGTTGAAGACGATGCGCTCGCCAGGATCGGCAGCCGCGACCATCGGGATGTCCGGATGCAGGCGATTGATGCACGCCGGATCCTCGGCACAGGGGACGCCGGTATCGCCGACGACGACCTCGGCGGCGGCGTCAATGGTGGCCATGACCAAAACCAGCAGGCCGGCGGCAATCAGGACGTCCGATTTCATGCGTTTTCTCCTCAGTGCCTTCTGATGTCGGCGAGCAGCTTCTCCGCCGCGTCGCGCACCCCGCGATCCCCACCTGCAAGGCTCATTGCCTTGCGCGCGTGAGCCTCGGCCTGGCGCTGGTCGCCGGATACGTGGTGCACGCGCGCGAGTTCGAGCCAGAGCCAGGGGTCACCCGGTTCGATGCGCAATGCGCGTTCGAGTGTCGCGGCAGCGGCCGGATATTCGCCGCCGGCGAGCTGGGTGCGGCCCTGCGCGAGCAATACCGCCGCCGGGCCCGGCGCAGTGGCGGAGCCTGGTCCGCTCACGGTTTCATCGCCGCCTGCCCCGGCACCGGAATCGTCCCGGGACACCGGCAGCGGCGCGCAGGCGGCTACGGCCAGGGCCGTGACGAAGAGGAGCAGCGTTCTCATTGTCGTTGACCGTTTCCTCCCAGCCAGTCGCGGGCGCGTTCGCGCAGTTCCTTGAGACCCCTGCGGCAGCCCGTGACCCGCGGCGGCCTGCTGTCCGCCGGCAGCGGAACCAGCACCGCGTCGCCGCAGCCATTATAGGTTGAAAGCCCGGTGGCATAGTCGAGCCACACCGGCTCGAGCCCTGCGGCCGGCGCCTGCGAGAAGCTCGTGCTCTGCGCGAACCCGCCGACGAGCGAGGCCCAGATGCTGAGGGCACCGGACGCACCGGTCAGCCCGGCCGGTGCGTTGTCGTCATGCCCGACCCAGACCACGGCCAGGTGCTCGTTGGTGAAACCGGCAAACCAGCTGTCGCGGAGATCGCTCGACGTCCCGGTCTTGCCGGCCGCGACCAGGTCGCGCGGCAGCAGGTTGCGGGCGCTCCTGCCCGTCCCGCGCTCGATGACCTGAACCAGCGCGGCGTTGACCTGCTGCACGGCGGCCGGATCGGCGACCGGTTCGAGCTCGAGCGGGTAACGGCCGAGCGGTTCGCCGTCTTCGGTGATGACGGACCGGACGGCGCGCAGCGGCACCCGGAACCCGCCGTTCGCGAGGCTCCCGTACACGAGGGCCATCTCGAAAGGTGTCGCCTCGACGGCGCCCAAGAGCAGCGACGGGTTCGCCGCGGGTTGCTCGCGCAGGCCCAGCGCATGCAGTCGCCGCGCCACCGTGTCGACGCCGACCGCCATGCCGAGGGCCACGGTCGCCTGGTTGTAGGACTCGGCGAGCGCTCTGAGCAACGGCACCTCGCCGTGCGACGTAGCGTCGAAATTTGCCGGCGACCACGTGTCGCCGTTCTCGAGCTCGATCGCGAGCGGTGCGTCGGCGATCCGGCTCGCGAGCGTCCAGCTGCCCGTCTCGAATGCCGCGAGATAGACGACGGGCTTGACCAGCGAGCCTGCAGGGCGGCGGGCGGACAGCACGCGGTTGAAGCCGTCGAACTCGACGTCGCGGCCGCCCACCATCGCGATTACGTCTCCGGTCTGGTAGCGCGTCACGATCACGGCACCCTCGAGCGCGCGGCCGGGATCCCGGCCGGCGGCCGTGAGGCGCAGCAGGCCGTCGGCGAGCCGGCGCTCCGCCTGGGCCTGGACCTGCGGATCGAGGCTCGTGAAGATGCTCAATCCTTCCCTTGCGAGTTCGTCCGCGTCGTAGTCGGCCGCGAGCTGGCGCCTGACCAGGTCCATGTAGGCGGGCTGGTAGCGGGACATCAGGCGGGAGCCGGTGCTGATGCCGAGCTGGCGCGCAGCCGCCGCCTCGGCGTCGGCGGGGCTGACGACGGCCCGGTCCACGAGAATGCCGAGCACGAAATTGCGCCGCTCCAGCGCCCGCTCCGGGTGCCGGCGCGGGTCGTACCAGGAAGGACCGTTCACCAGCGCCACGAGCAACGCGATGTCCGCGAGCTCGAGCTCGGCCAGCCGCCGCGAGAAATAGAACTCGCTGGCCAGCCCGAAGCCGTGAATTGCCCGTGCGCCCTGCTGGCCCAGGTAGATCTCGTTGATGTAGGCGTGCAGCAGCTCGTCCTTGTCGTAGCGCAGCTCCAGCGCGACGGCCATGACGGCCTCGCGGAACTTGCGGCGGAAGGTCTGGCGGCCGTCCAGGAAGTAGCTCTTGACGAGCTGCTGTGTCAGCGTGCTGCCGCCCTGGCGGATCTCGCGGTGCCGGAGATTGACGAACGCCGCGCGCAGGATGCCGCGGAGGTCGAGGCCGCTGTGCTCGTCGAAGCGCCGGTCCTCCACGGCCTTGAGCGCGGCGACGAGCAGCGGCGGGATCTCGTCCGGCGCGACGAGGATCCGGTCCTCGTGGTGCGCGGCGAACAGGCTGCCGAGCCGGACGGGCTCGAGCCTCGCGATCGGCACCGGCTGGCCGGCGGCATCCCGGATGCTTGCGACACGGTCGCCTTCGAAGCGAACGAGGAGCTGCTGTCCGGGTTCCGGGCCGTCCCAGTGCCGGAAATCCCGGGTCCGGAGCGCGACAAGGTCGCTGGCCACGCGGTACTGCCCGGGCCCGGACACCCCGGCAACGCGCTTGTAGCCGGTCTGCGCCAGCGAGGCTGCGAGTTCGTCGCGGGTGAGGCGCAAGCCCGGGTACAGCTCGAGCGGCGCCGCGTAGACCCGGGCCGGGATGTCCCAGCGCCGGCCCTCGAACGCGATGATGACGTAGAGGGACTGCACCAGGACGTACGCGAGGAGGATCGCGAACAGGGCGAGGGCAATGAAGCGCTTCGGTCCGCGCCGGAAGCGCGCAGCGAGCCATCCGGCCACGGGTAACGGCCCGCTCGAGCGGTTCTTGTGCGCTGCCTTGGTCATGAGGGGATGCTGCCCGGCGAAGGGGCCGCAATTCTGCGGGATTCGGCGCCGCAGTGCCACACGGCACGGTGGCCCCCGTCAGGGCGTCCAGGCGTAGCCGACCTTGAGAAACCAGGTGCGGTCCGTGTCCTCCAGGCGGCGCAGGTCGTCATTATCGACGTGATTGTCCGAGTAGCCGAGAAAGAACACGGTTTGTGGATTCAGTTTGTAGGAAAAGAGCAGCTGGCGCCCGAGGCGGCGAGACTCCGCGTCGACCTCGTCGACGTAGACGGCGGGATTGCGGTCTACGTCCTGCAGCTGGGTCGTCAGCCTGAGAAAGCTCCGCCGGTTGAATTGCCAGGTGAGACGGAGGTCGTACACGCCGGCGTCGAAAATGCGTTCGCCAGGCTTCGTATCGAGGCCGACCAGTGTTGCCCTGAGTCTCAGCAGCAGGTTTCGGCTGACGTTCCAGTCGACAAAAGGCTCGATCCGGAGCTCGTCACCGAGACGCGAGTTCGCGAAGTCGACCTGGTCGCCGTAGCGGGCCCACACGCCCAGCTCCAGCCCGCCCATCGGCTGCAGCTCTGCGTAGAGGCTGTACTTGTCTTCCCGGTAGAGGGCGCCGTCCCAGTAGGTGTCGCGGGTCAGGGCGCCGACCTGGTACCAGGCCTGCATCGGTCCCCCGACGCCGACATAGACTTCGAATTCGCGCTCGAGCAGCAGGCCGCCGTCATCGTGCGTGATGTCCCAGTCGCCGTGCAGGCGGACGCGCGTCCACCAGGTGTCCTCGGTCCCGTGCCAGACGTGGCCGAGGCCGACGACCTGATGCTCTGCGTCGACTCGCGGCACGAAGCCCGCATCGGCACGGAAGCCCGCGCTGCGTGATTGGTGCTCGACCCAGGCGAACCAGTTGCGCGAGTCGAACTCGTAGCCGATCGCGACGGCGTCACCGGTAAATCCGCCGAATGGCTGGTCGAAGTCGGCCGCGACGTCGTCCGGGTACCGCGTGTCCGAACGCAGGAGTTGCGCCTGCACCAGGTGCTGGTCGCTGATCTTCCAGTTGAGATCGAAGCCGCCCACGTGATTGTGATAGTCGTCGCCCTCGCGCGCGGTAACGAGCAGGCCCAGCGAGGAGGCGTCGCCGAAACCGCGGCTGTAGCGGCCGACCATCGCCGTGTTCGGCTCGTCGAGCGAGGTCGCATCCGATCCCAGCGCGCCCGGGAACAGCAGGTTCGTGATCGCATCGCGGGCGGCGAAAACCCCGTAGGTGTGATTGCCGCGCTTGCCGGTCAGCTTGGCGCCGACGTCCGGGTCCGCGACCGTGCGTGTAAAGACCGCGTCGATCGGCGAGCTGAAATAATCGGCGCCCTCGAGGAAGAACGGGCGTTTCTCGGGGAAGAACAGCGCGAACTGGTTGTTGACGTCGAGCTGCGCGACGTCCGCCTCGACCTGGGAAAAGTCGGGGTTGATCGCCAGGTTGGCCGTCATGTCCGGCGTGACGCCCCAGCGCAGGCTGACGCCGGCCTCGAGATCGATGTCACCGGTCGTGAGCGGTGTGACGCCCGGGTCGTCGGTCGAATCGGTCCTGGCGCCCGTGATCGTCGGCACGATCTCGAGATCGCGGCCCGGTTCGGCGGCCGCCAGCCCCTCGATCTTCCCGAACTGGCACAGGTAGCAGTTCATCGAGCGATCGAGCCGGTTGTTCGAGAAGCGATAGCGCTTGTCGCGCGGATAGAACCGCAGGAGGTCGATGCCCCAGGTCTGCTTGCCGCTGACGTTCGGGAACCGCAGCTGGCTCAGCGGAATTTCCATTTCGACGACATAGCCCGTTTCGGTGATGCGCCCGGCGGAATCCCAGATGGCATCCCAGGACGCGTCCTCGTTCTTGTTGACGTCGTCGTTCGTCAGGTCCATCTGGATGCCCAGCGGGTTGGCGAAAAACTCGAACGCGCGCCGCTGATCGTTGTAGGTGTCGAGGACGATGCCGACGAAGTCGTCGTTCCACGCGGAGTCACGATCGCGAAGATAGGCCCGGATCGCACCCGGGTTCGGGTCGCGTGCGTCGAACGCAACGTACAGCCGCTCGCCGTCCTCGACCAGGTAAGCCGTCGTTTCGACTTTGGCCGGGACGTTTTCGCCGGGGCTCGTCTCGGTGTCGATGCGAATCCGGATCGCGTGTTCCCATGCCGGCTCATCCATGACGCCGTCGACCTCGATCGCAAAGCCGGTGCTCGGCAGGATGGCCGCTTCGGCACGGGCGGTTTCAGCGCCGAGGCAGAGCGCGGCAAGCAGCAGGCAAGCGAGGCGGCCCAGGAAAGTCGGGCAGTTCACGGCGCCCCCCAGGTCGCGGAACATGGTGGTTAGATGTCGGTGCGAGCGGAAAAGTTTGCTCGAATTTCGGGCCGTGCGCGTGTCCCGGACGGCGCCGGGTCAGAAGCCGTCGACGCCGCTCGGGTACGCTGCCGCGTCGCCTTCCTCTTGGCCGTGCGCCTCGACGTGGCGGATCGCGTCTTCCATGATCTCGAGCCCCTCGCGCAGCACGGACTCGTCCATGTTCAGCGCCGGATACAGGCGTATCGTGTCCTCTGAGTCGGAGATCGCCCAGACGCCGTTCTCGAGCATGCGGCCGCGCACGGCGCGCGCCGTCCACCAGTCCTGCTCGTCGGCGGCAGCGGCATCCGGCTTGCGGAAGCTCACGCCCAGGAGCAGCCCGTTGCCGCGCGCCTGGCGCACGATGCCGTAGCGCTCCCAGCCCCTGGTGATGCCGGCGGCGATGTCGCCGAGCCGTTTCGCGTTGGCGACGATGTCGTCGCGCTCGAAGATCTCGAGGGTCTTCAAAGCCGCGGCACAGCCCGCTGGCATGCCGGCGAAGGTCGAGCCCGATGCGAAGGCCGTGTTGTCGCCCATGATGTCGTCGCGTGCGGAGACGCCGCAAAGCGGTGCGATACCGCCGGACAGGTTCTTGCCGTAGACGAGGATGTCGGGTACGACCTCGTAGTGCTCGATGCCCCACATGCGCCCCGTGCGGCCGAGCCCTGTAAGCACCTCGTCGGCGATCATGAGCCAGTCATTCTTATCGCAGATCGCGCGGATGCCCTCGAGGAAACGGGTCGAGGGAATCCAGTTGCCGCCTTCGGCAAGGCCGGGTTCGACCAGGACCCCCGCGATGTTGTCGCGGGCCGCGATGCACGACGGGATGTGATTGTCGAGATACCAGAGGCAGTATTCGGTGTACTGGTCCTCGCTCATTCCCGCCGGTATCGCCTCGCTGTACGGATAGGGTGCCTTGATGACGCCCCCGCCCCAGCCTTCGAGGTAGGTGCCGTAGCTGCCCTTGAGCCCGCTCATGACCTTCGTCGCGATGCTCATGCCGTGATACGAAGACGCAAACGTGACGACGTAGCGGCGTTTCGTGTGCGTCAGTGCGAGGTGGACCGCGGCCTCGGCTGCCTCGGTGCCGGACACCTCGTAGTTCGTCCGCGGCAACGCGCCGGCCGGCATGATCGCAGCCAGTTTCTCGGCCAGGTCGTAGCGCAGCGAGTGATCGTAGTGGAAGCCGAAGCGCCGGTTGGCCGCGGCGACGGCTTCGATGATCTCGGGATGACAGTTACCGAGCGGGTTGGTCGCCCAGCCGTTCTGGAAATCGATGTAACGCCTGCCGTCGAGGTCCCAGACGAAATCGCCTTCGGCGCGGTCGATGACGATCTGCCTGACCGGGCGGAATCCGCGCCGTCCGGCGCGTTCCATTTCCGCCTCGAAGCGCAGGCCGTTTTTGAACAGCGGAATGCCCCGCTCGAGCGCGGCGCGTGTCTTGGGTCCCGGGAAACTCTGGTCCACGATCTGCATCCTTCAAACGAGTGCCGATCGAGTTTGACATACGCCGCGCAGCGAAAAAAACCGGCGCCCCGCACGCGGCGGGCGCGGCGCGACGGATTCAGCCCTGCATGGCGGGCGGCTTCGGGACCAGTACCGGCGTCCTGCGCTTGTATTCCTCGTAATCCGCGTCGCCGCCCCAGCGCTGGTCGGCTTTCTCCTCGAGCATCGGGATGCCGCTGACCCTGATGAGCAGGAATGCGACGAACACGGGAGAGATCAGCGTGGCCCACTGCCAGCCCTGCAGGACCGGGACGGCAACGATGGCCATGCCGGTCCACAGCACGATCTCGCCGAAGTAGTTCGGATGCCGCGACCAGGCCCACAGGCCGACGTCGATGAACCTGCCTTCGTTGGCCGGGTCGTTCTTGAACGCGGATTTCTGCCGGTCGGCCACGATCTCGATGAGCATGCCCGCCGCCCAGACGGCGATGCCGGCGATGCCGACCGCGCCGAGCGGTTCGCGCACGCCGCCGGTGATGACCGCCAGCGCTGCGGCCGCGGTCAAAAGCACCCACAGCCCCTGCAGGGTCCAGGCCATCGAGAACCTGAGCGGCCGCGTCTTGATGTCGTCGAATCTGCTGTCCTTGCCGCTCTTCGAGATCCGGAGGAACAGGAAGCTCGCGAGCCGGAGCGCCCAGACCGTGACCATCGCGGTCACGAGCGTCGCGCGCAGGTCCAGCTCGCTCGCGAGCGCAGCCGCGGTCAGGATCACGGTGATGTAGGTGATGCCGCCGACCAGGTCGTAGTAATGCTCGGTCTGCCTTATCGCAGCGGGGATGAAAGCGAGCCAGTTGATCAGGAACGCCAGGGCACCGCAAAGCGCGAATACGGGCAAGCCGCCGACGCGGTCGCCGCCGTCGCTGCCGGCCCAGGAAATGCACGCGCCGATCGCGACTGCGATGACGATGGCGATCGCCGCTTGTGAATTGCTTCTTTGTGTCATGTTCGTTCCTTTTCCTTGTGCGCGGCAGGTTCCGGCCGGCCGGTCCGGCAGTCGTCAGGGTCCCCGCATGTAGGCACGCACGGTCCGGAGCTCGAGTTCGAACGGACCGTCGTTGCCGTCGTAGATCATGAGGCCCATGCCGGTGATGCGGCCGGCGTCGAGCGGGGGGCCGTCGAGTTCGACGCCCCTGAACCGGGGCTCGAATGCGGTGAACGGCAGGTCGACCGTCGTCCGCTCGCCCGCCTGCGTGTCGAATTCGGCCCAGTAGCTCACCTGCCGTCCGCGCCAGCGTGCATCGGTGGCGAGCCGCCAGGTATAGCGGCGGCCGTCACCGGCAACCTCGAGCCGGACGCCGGCATACTGCGACAGGTCGAGCGAGAGAGGCCGCGTGCGGATCGAGCTGAAGCCGCCGCCGTTGGTGTTCGTAATGCCGGCAAAGTACAGCCGTCCGCCGGCCACCTCGAAGTCTCCTTCGCTCTGCCCACCCATCACGTTGTCGTTGACGACGTACCAGCCGAGGTCGGCTGAATTGCCTGTGAAGTCGGTCAAAAGGCGGTGGCCGGCGTCGCCGGCAGCGGCGGTTAGCGTCATCAGCAGAAGTCCGTGTAAAAGAGGTGCCATTTTGCTCAGCTCTCCGATGCCAGCAGCGGGCTCGCCTGCCGCGGCAACAGCATGCGCCAGTCCCGGCAGGCTGTCGCAGCCTGGTCACCGAGCGTCACCGTGGCCCTGAGCGAGCGACCCAGCGCACTGGCGTGCAGCCGCCGGTAGTAGGGCAGCCGCCCGACGTGAAACGGCAGGATGTCCTCGAGCGCGAGATCGGTGTCGAGCATCTGCGCGAAGCCGGCGTGGAAGCGCGCAAGCGCGGCGGTTGCGTCGGCGTTCTCTGCGAGCCGGCCGGACGGCGCGATCGTCCAGGTCATGTCGGTCTCGAGGATGCAGGTGCCGACGAAACCGGCCCGTCGTTGCGCTGACCATTCCTCTGGTGCAATCAGGCTCAGGGACCAGCGGCCGTCGATAAAGTAAAGGTAGTTGGGCACGCCCACGGCCGGGCGGTACCGGAACGAGGCGGACAGCACCAGCATCGAGGTAAAGAGCTCCGCCAGCACCTGGCGGCGCGGCTTCGCAACAACGCCGCGGGGCTCGCTGTGCCGCCAGTCGGCCAGGAGCCCGTTTGCGCCCTTGCCCTCGGGGTTGCCGCTCGTCATCGGAACGACAGGACGTTCGCTGCCGGCTGTGATCGGGATTCCGCTCATCTGTGACGCCCGCGCATGGGCGGGCCGTGATTGACCGACTGTCAGGGTAACGTGTTCGCGGAGCGGGCATAAGGTGTCCGGGTCCAGGGGAAACAACCTGTTACACGAACCGACCGGCGCAGTGCACCGATCTCGGCTAAGCTCTTCCCGTATCCGATGAACAAGAAACGCCAAATCGACGTCGATGACGCCTATGCCCTCGAGACGCCGGCGGACAACGTCGATCTGTACCGGCGCTGGGCTGCCACCTATGACGCTGACTTCGTCGCACAGGAAGGTTACGTTCTCTACCTGCGCGTCTCCGAACTGCTACTCGAGCGCCGCTCGGAGATCGCCGGCGCGGTGCTCGACGTCGGTTGCGGTACCGGGGTCGTCGGCGTTGCGCTGCGGGCCGGCGGCATCGACATGGTCGACGGGCTCGATATTTCGCCGGAAATGCTGGCCGTCGCCGGGCAGAAGACGACCGCGGACGGTGCGCCCGTCTATCGCAATCTCATCCGGGCCGATCTCACGCAGACGATCGACGTACCGGACGACCGCTACGGCGCCCTGGTCAGTGCGGGCACCTTCACTCACGGGCACCTGGGACCGGCGTCACTCGACGAGCTCTGGCGCATCGCTGCGCCGGGCGCGCCCTGCGTGATCGGGGTCCGGTCGACGCATTTCGACGGAATGGGTTTCGCAGACAGGCTGGCCGCCGACGTGGCGGCAGGCACGATCACCGAGCCCGCGCTCGTGCGCGCGAACCTCTATTCGGCCGGGGCCGCGAACGCGGCCCACGCAAAGGACGAGGCCCTGATCGTCGTGTGCCGGATCCGCTAATCCGCCTGCCGGCCATCGGTGATACGCTGCGCAAAATACGCGAGGAGTCTGCATGGAACTCAGGTTTTCCACCTGGCAGGAAGTCGGTACCTATCTGGCGGACAGCAAGGCCATCGTCCTGCCGATCGGCTCCACCGAACAGCACGGCCCCAACGGGCTCATCGGCACGGACGCGCTGTGTCCCGAGGTGCTCGCGACCGCGCTCGGCGAGAAGACCGGTGCGCTGATCGCGCCGACCATCGCCGTCGGAATGGCACAGCATCATCTCGGTTTCGCGGGGTCCATTACACTCCTGCCCTCGACCCTGATCGCCGTGATCCGTGACGTGGTCAACTCGCTCGTGCGGCACGGCTTCGAGCGCTTCTACTTCCTGAATGGCCACGGCGGCAATGTCGCAACGGTCAACGCGGCATTTTCCGAGATCTACGCGCAGTCGAGCATGGGTCATTCGCCCGCCGGGGCTTCGCGGGTGCGGTGCAAGATCGTCAACTGGTGGCAGATGGACGGCGTTCTTCAACTGTGCAGGGAGCTTTTCGGTGATGCCGACGGCAGCCACGCGACCTGCGGTGAAGTCTCGCTCACCCAGTACGCGTATCCCGCCAGCATCAAGACGGTCGGCATGGACCCGCCCGTCGCGCCGACCGGTCCCATTTACGATGCGGCCGACTACCGGCGGCGCTTCCCCGACGGCCGCATCGGGTCGAATCCGTCGCTCGCGAGCCCCGAGGCCGGGGAGAAAATCTTCCGGGTCGCGCTCGCCGGCCTCGAGAGGGACTGGCTGGCGTTCGCCGCGGCGGACGACTGAGTGCGAAGGACCGACGGTCCTGTTGTTTCAAAAGAGGAGATCGCCACGATGCGTCGAGCAGGTAAATGGTCAGCCGCGCTGCTGCCGGGCATTATCGTCACGGGATTGCTGCAGGGTTCACCCGCCGTGGCCGACACGATCGCCATCATCGGCACGGACGAGGTCGCGAGCGCCTTGGGCCCGGAGTTCGCGGCGCAGGGCCACACCGTCGTCTACGGCTCCCGCAGCCCGGACCGCGACCAGGTCCGGGAACTGGTCGCCCGCACCGGTCCCAACGCGTCGGCCACGCTGCAATCGCGGGCGGCGACCGATGCCGACATCGTCGTGCTGGCCGTGCCGTGGGACGTCGTCGAGGCGGTCGTCGCAAATCTCGGCGACCTGGCCGGCAAGATCGTCATCGACCCGACCAACCCGCGCACGGTGCTCGAGGACGGGCTCCGGTGGTATCCGCGCGAGGAATCGAACGCCGAACTCATCCAGCGGCTCGCGCCCCGGGCGCACGTGGTCAAGGCGTTCAACACGATGTCGGCGGAGACCATGATCGAGCCGGAGACGTCGGGCGGCCCGGTCAGCGTGCCGCTGGTCGGCAACGACCCGGTCGCGAAGCAGAAGGTGGCAGGGCTGATCGCCGGCATGGGCCTCGAGCCGATCGACCTCGGCCCGGTACGCTATGCCCGCATCGTCGAAGGCATGTATTACCTGAGGAGTAACGCGCGGATGGCCGGGCGCCCCTTCAACTACCATCTGCGGAGTCAGCCGTGAGTCGCATTGCGCAGCTTTGGCCGTCAGGGCAAGCGGTCAGACCCCGCGCATCCGGGATTTATTGATGGAACTCGTCGTCTTCGACCTCGATGGCACGCTCCTGA
The DNA here is from genome assembly GCA_033721115.1 of Woeseiaceae bacterium. Classification (GTDB taxonomy): domain Bacteria; phylum Pseudomonadota; class Gammaproteobacteria; order Steroidobacterales; family Woeseiaceae; genus UBA1847. The sequence continues at coordinate 12,263 of JAWWBD010000042.1, forward strand.
ACCGGGACTCCACGATCTCGGACTACACGAGCGAAACGCTCAGGCTCCTGTCCGAACGCGAGATCGCCTACACCGTCGCCACCGGCCGGACGCTGCACGGCGCGCGCGCGGTGCTCGAAGGCCATCGTTTCCTGCTGCCGCAGGCCTACAAGAACGGCGTGCTGATCTGGCACCCGGATGCAAAGCGCTATTCCAGCGGCGCGATGCTGACGCCGGGCGAGGTGCGGATCGTCGTCGGCGCCTGCATCGAGCATCGCGTCACGCCTTTCGTTTTCACGCTGGATGCGGACGAGCAAAGTGCCGTCTACCATCCGCCGACCCTGACGGACATCGAGCGCGAACTCATCCGCAGCATCGGTGTCGAGGAGCAGGTCAGCGTGCACCCGCTCGACGCGCTGGCGCCGGATGCGCGGGTGACGCACGTGAATGCCATCGGCGACGGGGACCTGATCGAACGGGTACTGGCAAACGTCCGGGACGAGCCGCAGCTCGTGGCCTACTCGGGCGTGGCCCTGGAGGGTGAGCAGTGGCGCTGGCTGGACATTCATCACAGCGACGCCAGCAAGGGCGGCGCCGTGCGGACGCTGAAGGAGCTGCTGGGCCTCGAACGCGTGATTTGTTTCGGCGACAGCGACAACGACCTGAGCATGTTCGAGGCTGCCGACGAATGCTACGCACCGGCCAATGCCAACGAACAGATCAGGTCGGCGGCGACGGCGGTGATCGGCCATCACGACGAGGAGGGCATCGCCCGCTTCCTCCGGGAACGCTTCGAACTCGATGCCCGGCGGGGCGCCGCGTCCCGGACGGGCTGAGGAGCGGGCGGGGCACATGTCGTCACCACCGGTCAGCATGGCGAGAGAAGCCTTCCGGGCCAAACGTGTCGGCCCGGCCTACTCCGGGCCGCTGCACCTGGCCACGACGATGGGCGTCGGCCTGCTCACCGCCATCGTCAGTGCGGCGCTGCTCGAGGACGTCAGGCCGCTGGAATGGCTGACGGTGCCGGTGACGTTCCTGTATGCCAATTTGAGCGAGTATCTCGGGCACCGGGGCCCGATGCACCGGCGAACGCGCTTCCTCGGCCAGGTGTTCGAGCGGCATTCGATCGAGCACCACGCGTTTTTCACCGCCGAAGCGGCGACGTTCGACTCGAGCCGCGACTTCAAGGCCGTGCTCTTCCCTCCGGTCCTGCTGGTTTTTTTCATCGGCGGTTTCGCCATCCCCGTCGGCGCGCTGCTCTGGTTCCTGGTCTCGCCGAACGTCTGCTTTTTGTTCGTCATCACGGCGGTTCTCTACTTCCTGAACTACGAGCTGCTGCATTTTGCGTATCACAGCGATCCCGGATCGTGGCTCGGCCGCCTGCCGTTCATGGACCGCCTGCGGCGGCACCATCTCCTGCACCACGATCCGCGGCTGATGACCCGGTACAACTTCAACATCACCTACCCGATCTGCGACCGCCTCTTCGGCACGCTGTACACAGGCAATAAGGGATAAAACGGGTCCCATCCGATCGCCGGGCCGCGGAAAAAGGCATGCGCCCGGTGTTCGTGACATAAGCCTGGCGGGATGCCCGGATCGTTCCGTGACGGCGGCCGACGAATACGTGGGCGATTCGTGTGACAGTTGAGCCTCGTCGTCAGGAAAAGACCGATGACCGTGATAGCTCGACTGTTGATCCTCTCCGGCGCTGCCCTGGTGTCCCTGCCGGCGGTTGCCGAGGAGCTGCGCCCGGTGGCGCCGGCGCACGACGCCGGCACTCGGGCGGCGACGATCGCCGAGCTCGAATTCCGGGATGCGACGACGCTCGACCGGCTGAGACGGTTCAGGAACCTGTCGCTGGTGACGATCGCAAAGGGCCGCAGGGCGCGCCTTTACCTCGGCATCAACAAGGATGGTCTCGCCGGCCTGCACCTGGCACTGCGGCGGCCCGGCGACGACGCTCGCTATCTCGAGCTGGCCCGGCTGCGCTAGTCGCCGAGCCCGGCGAGAAAATTTCGCAGCCCGTCGAGGTACCGCGCCTCGTCGCGCAGGAAGGCGTCGTTGTGCGTGCCGCTCAGGACCAGCAGCGTACGCGGTTCATTGGCCGCGGCAAAGATCGCCTCACCGTGATGGAAAGGGATGATCTCGTCGTCCCGGCTGTGAATCACGAGCACCGGGCAACGCACGTTGCGGATGTCGTCGCGCGTGGCGTGCCGGAGACGGCTGAGCCAGCGGGCCGGCAGCCACGGGTAGATTTCCTGTGCGACCTCCGGCACCGACGTGAATGCCGATTCGACGATCAGGGCCGCCGGTTCCTCAAGCGCGGCCAGGTGCGCAGCAACTGAAGCACCGAGCGAGCGGCCGAAAACGACGATGTCGTTCGCGCGGATGCCGCGTTTCTCGACCAGGTACTGCCAGGCAGTATCGGCGTCGCGGTACATGCCGCGCTCTGTCGTGCGGCCTTCGCTCTGGCCGTAGCCGCGGTAGTCGATGATGAAGACCGACAGGCCGAGCTCGTGAAACTGGCGGATGGAGTCCAGCCGGTGGGAGATATTGCCGGCGTTGCCGTGGAAGAACAGCAGCGTTCGGGCCGAAGTGCCCGGGACGAACCAGCCGTGGAGCTTGATGTCGTCGTCGGTCTCCAGCGTGACGTCATCGAACTCGAGGCCGATGTCCGCGGGCGTCATCACGATCGCGCGCCCCGGCACGTCGGCAAGGTAGAGCATGCTGCCCTGCATCAGGTACACGGTAAATACCAGCAGCACGTAAACCGCGACGATCACGACGAGCAACTTCAACATGGGCTGCGGTTCCCGGGCCGCAAAAAAAGCGTCGATCACCGAGTGTAGCGAATCGACCCCGTGGGTCGCATTGATGAAACGGGGTCAGAGCCTGTCCAGAGCAGGCTCCGACCCCTGTCGGCGGACAGCAAAACCGGGCCGCCCGTACCCGTACTGGTCGTACTTCAGCCCGTGCAGACTTCGCCTCGGGCCAGCCACCGGGCACGACCGGTTGCGAAGTCGAGCACGCCGTCGAGCTGGAGGTGTCCCCAGCCGCCCTCTACGATCGTTGCCTGCGTGTCGAGGCGAAAGACGCCGAAATCGTTCAGGGGTACGAGCCGGGCACGATCTCGCGTTGTGAACACGATCGCACCGGATGTGAAGGTGTGGGTGGTCGTTGCGTTGATGGAGCCGTCGGCGTTCGGCTTGCTCCCGGTGATCGCGACATCGACGGTCAGGTTGCCCTGGTTCGAGAGCGCGTCGCCGACGAACGTCGCAGGTCCCGTGGCCTGGGTCTCGCCCGCGATGACGACCTTTTCGCAGGCAGGGGCTGCGATGCCGAGCGCGGGTAGAAGCATCACGAGGGCCGTCAGGATTATCGGTTTCTTGATCATGTCAGTGTCTCCGGTCGTTTCTCTGGGTGCAGATGCAAGCCCGGGGGCCGGTGGCGACGATTCCTCGTGCCGCGGATCCGGACCTGTCATCGTTCATCGATTCCGGAGTGTGCCGGGTCGCGGTGGCCGCGTACCGAGGAAATGCCGAGGAGATGCCGAGGGTTTCAAAACCCTGACCCCTTTGGGTAAGGCCTTGATATGCTTGGGCCCATGTCCGATCCTACGGTCAATCGCCGCGAGTTCCTGGCCGCCGCCGCGGCGGGCGTCGTCGCGGGCTGCGGCCCTGCGGGCACCGCCGGTCCTGCTGTGCGGCGCCAGCCGGGCGTGCAGCTCTACACTGTCCGTGATGCCATGGCAGAGGATGTCGCGGCCACGCTGCAGGCGATCGCCGGTATCGGCTACAAGGAGGTCGAGTTCGCCGGCTATTTCGATCGATCGCCGCTCGAGATCCGTGCGCTGCTCGAGCGCTTCGGGCTCGCTGCGCCGAGCGCACACATCGACCGGCACGTGGCGCGCGACGACCCGGCCACCGTCGCCGGCAGAGCGGCCGAGGCCGGTCACGATTACGCCATCATTGCCTGGCTCGCGCCGGAAGAGCGCACATCCATCGCCGACTACCAGCGCTGGGCCGAGGTCGCCAATCGTCTCGGGGAAGCCTGCCGACCCTACGGCCTGCGCGCGGCGTATCACAACCACGAGTTCGAATTCGAGCCGATCGGCAGCAGGGTCCCGTACGATGTACTGCTCGCCGAGACCGAGCCTTCGCTCGTCGACTTCGAGCTGGATTTCTACTGGGTGCAGAAAGCTGGCCACGAAGTCCGCGACGTGCTGGCGCTAGCGCCCGAACGCTTCGTGCTCGCGCACATCAAGGACATGGACACGGACGGCAACATCACCGAGGTCGGTGCGGGCACGATCGACTTTGCCGGGATACTGGCCGATCCCGTCGCGGCCTCCATCCGGCACTGCTACGCCGAGCACGACAGGCCGGCCGACCCGTTCCGGTCGGTGGCCTTCAGTCACTACGCGCTGCGCTCGATCCTCGACTGAGGCGCCGAGGCACGCGTTCAGCGCGCTGGCGTCAGGACGATATTGCGAAACTCGATGGGTCCGTGATCGCCCTGCAGCATCAACGGCCCGGGGCTGCCCTCGTCGCTGTCGAGCGCGGCGCCCGTGATCCCCGGTATCTCGCGGTCGCGGATGACTTCGGTACCGTTGATGGCGACCGTGACGCGCCGCCCGATCAGCAGCACCGCCATGGTCTGCCACTCGCCCGCCGCGCCCGCCGCATTGACGGCGGGCGCGATGAAACCGTAGACGCCGCCGAGCCGCAGCGGGTCCACGGCCTTGCCGCGATCGTCCTGGATCTGCACCTCGTAGC
>JAWWBD010000043.1:0-16892 GCA_033721115.1 Woeseiaceae bacterium
GGCGGATGTTGCCGGGCCACTCGGCGGTGACCAGCATCTCGACGGCCTCGGGCGCGTAGACCTTGCGCTCCTGCCCGGCTTCTCTTGCAATCTGCTGCAGGAAGTTCGCGACCAAAAGCGGGATGTCCTCGCGGCGCGCATCCAGTGCGGGCAGCTTGATGTTCACGACGTTGAGGCGATAGTAGAGATCCTCGCGGAACTTGCCCTTGCTGAGCAACTCCTGCAGGTCACGGTGCGTGGCCGAGATGACGCGCACGTCGACCGCGATGGCCTCGGTCGAGCCCACCGGCCGCACCTGGTTCTCCTGCAGCACGCGCAGGAGCTTCACCTGCAGGCGCATCGGCATGTCGCCGATCTCGTCCAAAAGCAGAGTGCCGCCCTCGGCGGACTGGAACAGGCCGTCGTGGGCGCGCGTCGCGCCGGTGAACGCGCCTTTCTCGTGGCCGAAGAGTTCCGACTCGAGCAGGTTCTCCGCCATGGCCGAGCAGTTGATCGCAACGAAGGGCTGGTCGTGGCGCGGGCTGGCCTTGTGGATCGCTTTTGCGAGCAGTTCCTTGCCGGTGCCGGACTCACCCGTGATCAGCACCCGGGCATCGGTTGCGGCCACCATCTTCGCCTGCTGCAGGATCTCCTGCATGCCCTGGTTGCGCGTGATGATCTCAGCGGCCCAGTCTTCCTCGACCTCGACCGAGCCCGAAACCTTGAGGGCCTTCTCGACCGTGGTCATCAGCTCGTCCTTGTCGATCGGCTTGGTCAGGAAGCCGAAGGCGCCGCTCTGCGTGGCGACGACGGCGTCCGGGATCGTGCCATGGGCCGTGATGATCACGACGCGCAGTCCCGGCGCGCGCGTCTGCAGCTCTTTCAGCAGCCCGATACCGTCCATCTTGTCCATCCGGAGGTCGGTGATGACGAGGTCCGGGCGGAAGCGGTTCAGCGTCCCGAGCGCCTTGTGCGCACTGTCGACGGCCTCGACGTCGTAGCCCTCGGCGCGGAGCCGGATCGAGAGCAGGCGCAGGAGACCCGGATCGTCGTCGACGAGCAGGATTTTTCCCCTGGACTGCGATTTGGCATTCATGGCGTCAGGTTATGGTCAATTCGGTTACAGGGCAAGGGATTGATCTGTAGGAGCGGCCCATGGCCGCGACATGCCGGCCGGATCATCAATTCGCGCCAGTGGGGCGCTCCTGCGGGGCGTCGGGGTGATCGCGCCCGCGGGGCGCTCCTACTGGTCCTGGGCGCGGATCGACTGCTCGATCGAGGTGATGGCCTCGAGCTTCTCCTCGGCCTCGTCGAGCTGGCGCCTGAGTTCGCGGTTTTCGGCCTCGATTGCGGCGAGGCGCTGGTTCAGCGCCTGCTGCTCGCTCCGCGCCGCGCGGGAGTTCGCGCTGCGCAGTCGCTCCGTCTCCGCGTCGAGCATCATCAGCCGCTCGGAAGATTTCAGGTGGACCGTCGCGAGCGCGAGTTCCGCCGGCGTCATGAGTTCCGGCCGCGCGAGCAGCTCGCGCAGCATGCTGTTGGCGCGCGCCGGGTCCGATTCCGGGTGCCCGGGTGTGGCCAGCACCATCGCGAAGCGCAGGTTCGACTGCGGATCCGGCGTCAGCGTTGCCGCGGACTCGGCATCGGCGTAGATCTCCGCCTGGGTGGCCGGGTCGCCCCCGGCCAGTGCGTAAAGCTCGGCCAGGTACTCTTCTGCCTCCGGCGCGCCGAGAATGACGCTGTCCGCCGGAGCGGCGGAATCCTTGCGCATGCCGTCGAACCAGCCTTTCGTCTGCGCACAGCCGGCCGCGAGCGATACCGTGAGTGCCGTCACGATGCATCGCGCCGTCAGTCCTGTCCTCGGCCGGTTACGCATTGGCTGCCATCTTCTGCTCGGCGATCGCACGTTTCTGGGGGATGTCGATCCGGAAGTGGGCGCCGGGGAACTCGTCGGAATCGAGCAGCTCGACCGAGCCGTCGTGGGCCTGGATGCATTCCAGCACGACGGACAGGCCGATGCCGGTGCCCGCAACCTGGCCGCCCTGTTCGCGACGGCCCTGGAAAAACGCCTCGAAAATCCGCGGGCTTTCCTCTTCCGGTACGCCGGGTCCGGTGTCGCCGAATTCGACGACGAAGCTCGACGGTAACCGGTGCGCCCTGATCGTGATCGTGCCTCCCCTCGGTGTGAACTTGATCGCATTGGACAGGAGATTATCGAGGACGGTGCGAATTTTTTCGCGATCCGCGTTCACAATTACGTCGTCGACCTCGAGTTTCAACTGGATATGGGCCGCCTTGAGGGCCAGGCGCTGCGCCTTGGCCACGCTGATCACGAGCGCGCGGATCGGGAAGTCCGACAGCGTCAGTACCTCGGACTTGGTCTGCCAGGCGGAGAACGACAGCAGGTTTTCGATGAGCTGCTGCAGCTTGAGCCCGTTCAGGCGCAGGATGTCGGTGACCTCGCGCTGCGGTGGCTCGAGCTCGCCGACCGTGCCGTCGAGCAACAGCTCGGTGCCTTCGCGGATGTTCGCGAGCGGCGTCTTGAGCTCGTGCGACATGTGGCGCAGGAACTTGTTCTTTTCCTGCGCGAGTTCGAGCAGCCGGACGCGCAGCCACTCGAGCTGCCGGCCCAGCCGTTCGAGGTCGGTCGGCCCCTTGACCTCGATCGGCTGTGCGAAACCGCTTTCGCCGAGCTGGTGGATGGCGCGGTCGAGCTGGCGGATCGGTTTCGCGACCAGCAGCGTGAAGAACAGCACGAGGATCAGCGTGCCCGGCACCAGCGCCGCAACCTGCCACGCGGATACCTGCTGTGCGCGGCGCGTGCTTTCCTGCAGCTCGGTGAGCCGGGCATCGACATAGGCCGAGAGGATCGTCGTCAGCTCCGTGACGCGTTTGCGCAACCCCGCAAATTCCGCGAGCGCTGCCTGCGCGCGCTCCGGTGCGATCTCGTCCGCCGCCAGCGTCGTCACGACGTCGGTCGCAATCGTCCGGATCGCGCTCGCCATCGGCGTAGCCCCGGCGAGCTCGGTCAGCGGACCCATCTCGGCAAGCTGTGCCTCGAGCCTGGCCAGGTCCTGCTGCATGAGCTTCACCGTGTCCGCGTTCCTGAGCACGTTGTGCTGCCGGGCGGCGCGCTCGAGCGCGTTCAGCTGCTCCGCGAGCATGCGGTTGTTCTCGGCGGCGGCAACGCCGGTCGACACGAGTTCCTCGGATCGCTCGGCCAGCCGGTCGAGGTTGAACAGCGCCCAGACGACGGCTACGAGGAGCGGCAGGGCGACGAGCCCAAACCCGAGCAGAATCAGGCCGTTAAGGGAACGCGGGCGGTGGAATTTCATGAGCGCAGTGTAGCACCGCGGACCGGCCCGGGTGCGTGTCAGGCAGCCCAGTACGCGCCCGGATCGCGGGCGGCGATGCGGCGTTCCCAGGCGAGGCTCGTGGCGACGATCGTGTCGAGGTCGTCGTAGCGGGGTACCCACCCGAGTACCTTGCGGATCTTGTCCGCGACGGCGACGAGTTCCGGCGGGTCGCCGGGGCGGCGCGGCTCCTCGCGGATCTCGAGCGGCTTGCCGTTTGCCCGCTCGACGGCGGCGAGTACCTCGCGCACGCTGTACCCGTGACCGTAACCGCAGTTCAGCGTCACCGGCTTGCCGCCCTCGCGCAGGTAGGTGAGTGCGTCGAGATGCGCCGACGCCAGGTCCTCGACGTGGATGTAGTCCCTCAGGCCCGTGCCGTCCGGCGTCGGGTAATCCGTGCCGAAGATCGCGACGCCGGGGCGGCGCCCGACGGCGGCCTCGCAGGCGACCTTGACGAGCAACGTGGCCTCGGGCGTCGACTGGCCGATGGAACCGCCCGGCTCGCAGCCGGCGACGTTGAAGTAGCGCAGCGAGACGAACGCGGGGCCGCCGGCTTTCGCGAGGTCGCGGAGCATCCACTCGGTCATGAGCTTGGAGCTGCCGTAGGGATTGATCGGCCGCGTGGGCGTCGACTCGGCCGCACGGCCGTCGGGCGGGATGCCGTAGACGGCCGCCGTCGACGAAAACACGACATGCCTGACGCCGTGCGCGTGCGCGCGCTCGAGCAGCGTCCGGCTCGACGCCGTGTTGTTGCCGTAGTACTTGAGCGGATCCGCGACCGATTCCGGGACGATCGTGTGCGCGGCGAAATGCATGACCGTGTCGATGTCGTGGTCGGCAAACAGGCGCTCGAGCAGGGCCGCGTCGCCGGTGTCGCCGATGACCAGCTTGCCGGCCGTCACGGCAGCCTCGAACCCGGTCGACAGGTTGTCCAGCGTGATCACGTCCTCGCCGGCGGCGCCGAGCTGCCGGACGACGTGGCTGCCGATGTAGCCGGCGCCGCCGGTGACCAGTATCTGCTTGTTTGCCATGGGCTTACCGTAACACTCTGTAACAGGGCGCCGGAATTGTGAACCCGGCGGGCGATTGGGTGCCGAAGTGTAGCAATACTGGAAATCGCACGATCGGACCTGGATCGCACAATATAATCCGGGTCTGGTGCCGGCCGGCCGGAGAGTCGGCCAGATAGTGAAGCCTATGAGCCAGAGCCGTCGAGGAACATCGTCATTCGCGCCCGCGCTGCGCCTTGCAGCTGCGACGCTGGCCGCAGCGGCGCTCGCCGCCTGCGGCGGTGGCGGCGGTGGCGGCAGCAAGGGCGGCAACGGCAACCGGGACATCAACGTCCCGCCGTCGGCCAACGCCGGGCCCGACCGGGTCGTCGACGAGCTGACCTTGGTCGAACTCCCGGGCAGCGGCAACGACGTCAACGGCGATCCGCTGACCTATTCCTGGGCGCAGACCGCGGGGCAGGCCGTGACGCTCGCCAACGCCGGCACGGCCACGGCGAGCTTCACGGCGCCGGACGTCGCGGCCGGCAGCCCCGAAGTGCTGACCTTCGAGCTCACGGTGAGCGACGGCCAGGTGCCGGTCCGCGACTCGGTCAACATCACGGTCCGCGAGCCCGGCTCCCCGTCGCGCATCGCCGGGACCGTAAGCTACGAATTCGTGCCGCCGAATGCCAACTGCCGCGGCCTCAATTTCGCCGCGACCGAGACGCGGCCGATGCGCCAGGTGACGGTGCAGCTGCTCGACTCGGCGAGCGGCAGCGTGCTCGCGACGACCGTCGCGGACGATGCCGGAGAGTACGCGTTCGACGACGTCGACAACGTCAACCCCGTGCGGCTCCGCGTCCGCGCGGAGCTCAAGAAGACGAACGGCCTGACACGCTGGGACGTCGAGGTGCGCGATAACGTCGATACCGGCCCCAGTCCGCCGCCGCTCGCGAGCCGGCCGCTCTACGTGCTCGAGAGCGGTCCCGTCGACACCGGCCCGACCGTCGTCGACCTGGACCTCACGGCGGAGACCGGCTGGACCGGCAGTGCCTATACCCGGCCGCGGGCGGCCGCGCCGTTCGCGATCCTCGACACGATCTACTCGGCGATGCGCCTCGTGCTCGCGGCTGATCCGGCCGCGCAGTTCCCGGCGCTCGACGCGTTCTGGAGCGTCAACAACGCGCTGGGCGACGAATTCGATGTCGACGCGGGCAGCCTGCCGGCGTCGTTCTACACGAGCGACCCGGACGGTCTGCCGCCGTTCAACCCGTCGTTGTTCCTGCTGGGCGATGCCAGCGACGACACCGAGGAATTCGACGACCACGTGATCGCGCACGAGTGGGGACACTATTTCGAGGACGTCTTCTCGCGCTCGGACTCGATCGGCGGCGCACACTCGATCGGCGACCGGCTGGATCCGCGGCTCGCGTTCGGCGAAGGCTGGGCGACGGCGTTTGCGGCCATGGCGCTCGACAACCAGCTCTACTGCGACACCGGGGCTGCCGGCACCAGCGAGGGCTTCGGCATCGGCGCCGAGACGGGCTCCTACAATGCGCGCGGCTGGTACGACGAGATCTCGGTCCTGCGCTTCATCTACGACATGTTCGATGCCAACGATGACGGGGGCGGCGCCGACACGGTCGTGATCGGCTTCCAGCCGATCTTCGACGTGATGACCGGCGGCCAGGCGACCACGGAGGCCTTCACGACGATCTTCTCGTTCGCGACCGAGCTGCGCGCGATCCTCGATCCCGCCGACCAGCTCGGGCTCGACCAGCAGCTCACCCGCGCCGACACGACGGCGACCGGGCTCGACATCTGGGGCACCAACGAGGCGAATGACGCCGGCGGCGCGCCCGACGTCATGCCGATCTACACGGATCTCGTTGCCGACGGCAGCATCCTCAACATCTGTTCCAACAGCCAGTTCGACAGCGGGCGCGACGGCAACAAGCTCACCGAGGACCGGTTCCTTCGCATCAGCGTACCGGTCACCGACGAGTACGACGTGCGGGTCGCGACCACGACGCCGACGCCGCCGACGCCGAGCACGACGGACCGGGACCAGAGCGATCCCGACATCTACCTCTATCGCGGCCCGGAATTCGTCGCGGCCGGCACGAGCCCGGACGAGAACCTGGAGACGTTCCGCTCGCCCGTGCTGCAGGCAGGCGAGACCTACATCGCAGCCGTCGAGGACTGGCGTTTTGATGACGACGAGGCGGCTGCCAGCTATCCTGAACGCGTCTGCATGGACGTCTCCTTCACGCCGACGCCGTGAATCAACCGATGAGCACCGGACCAGCGAGCGACCTGACACCATGAGCATGAAATCTGGCTTGACCCTCGGCATCTTCACCTGCCTGATCACGGCCGGCTGCGGTGCGAACGACGCGCCCGCACCGGTGGCAGAGCCCGACACGAGCCCGCCCGCGGTGACCTACGAGCCGAAACCCGTCGAAGGCAGGACGACGATCAAGCCGACCAGCCCGATCCGGATCAGCTACCGGATCATCGGCGAGCCGATCGTGGGCCAGCCGCTGGCCGTCGACCTGCAGTTCGAGTCCACGCTCGGCGGCAAGGCCTTTGACGTCGAGTACCGGATCAACGACACGACGGCGCTGTCCCTCCCGGAGGCGCAGGCCAAGCGGGTGACCATCGCGCCGGCGGCGAGCGAGAAGGTCGCCGCCCAGCAGGTGCGGGTCGTGCCGCTGCGCGAAGGCCGGCTGTTTCTCAACGTGGCCGCCGAAGTCGAGACCGATGCCGGGACGATTTCGAGCGTGACCGCGGTGCCGATCGACGTCGGTGCCCAGGCCCGCAAGCCGGAGGCAAACGGCGTCGTGACCACCGACGAGCAGGGCGAGCTCATCCGCACGTTGCCCGGCCGCACCGACTGATAAACCACCAAAAGGGCTCTGACCCCTTTTGGGGCAGGTGTCGAGGAATTTCACATAAGTCATTGATATGATCGGGAATAATTTCCCAAAATAAATTTCAAAATCGGCAGTACTTCACAGACCGCGGTGCCGGTTTGACCCTAAGGTCTGGTACCGAATGCGCTTCACGGACCGGCCGATGGACAGGGACCTCCGGGACAGAATCAGGCAGGCGACCGAGGCCAAGGCACTCGACAAGCCCGACATCGTGGAGCTCCTCCAGCTGATCGACGCGCATTACGACCGGATGGAGGCGACGATCACCCAGTCGCTGACCAGCTCGACCCCACTAGAAGCGATCTTCGACAGCGTCACCGAGGCCCTCCTGTCCGTCAGCGAAAACGGCATCGTCTGCAGCTGCAACAAGATCTGCACCCACTACTTCGGCCTCACGCGCGACCAGCTGATCGGCTCCCGCATCGAGCACATCCTGCCGGAGGCGAAGGACAAGCCGCTCGACGAGTTTCTCGCCCCGTTCATCTCGCGGCTCGACCAGACCGAGATCCGCGTCGCCGGCGGGCAGGTCGAAGCCGTGCGCGCAGGCGGCGACCGCTTCGTGGCCGAAATCAACGCGAGCGAGCTCGCGATAGAAAACGGCAACGTGTACGTGATCAGCCTGCGCGACGTCACGGGCCGGCTGCAGGCGGAGAGCGCACTCAAGGAAAACGAGGAGCGCTACCGGGCGCTGGTCGAAAATGCGCCCGAGGCCATCGTCGTCTTCGATGTCGACGACAATCGCCTTGTCGACGCCAACGAGAATGCGTGCCGGCTGTTCAAGCTCTCGCAGGAGCAGCTCCTGAGCGCGGGCCCGGAACAGATCAGCCCCGAGATGCAGCCCGATGGCCTGCCGTCCTTCGGCGTGACGCGCGGCTACGTCGACCAGGCCCTCGCCGGCGGCCACCCGATCTTCGAATGGCAGCACGTCGACTCGGAGGGCAACGAGATTCCCTGCGAGGTCCGGTTCTCGCGGCTGCCGTCGAACGACCGGCGCCTGATCCGTGCGTCCATCACCGACATATCCGAGCGCAAGCGCAATGAGACCGTCGCATTCGCCGAGAACAAGGTGCTCGAGATGATCGCTGCCGGCACGCCCTACGAGCGCACGCTGCGCACGATCTGCCGCAGCGTCGAGCGCATCAACGACGGCTTCCGCGCCGCCGTGCTCGAGCTCGGCCGCGAGCAGCGCCGCTTGAGCGTGACGCAGGCGCCGAGCCTGCCCGAGCCCTTCCGGCTCGGCCTCGACTTCGTCGAGACGCGGGCCGACGGGCTGACGGCAGCACGGGCCGTCGAGTCCGGGACCGACTGTTTCTGCGAGGACCTCGCGAAGGACAGGGCGTGGCGGGCCCATGCGAAGACCGCGGCCGAGCACGACATCCGGGCCGCCTGGTCGTTCGTGTTGCACGGTCCGGCGCGCCGCATCATCGGCACGCTCGACGTTTTCGTCAACGAGGCGCGCGGGCCGTCGGATGACGAGCTGATGAAACTCCGGCGCATGGCCCGGCTCGCCGGCATCGCGATCAGGCGCCAGCTCGACGAACAGCGGCTGAAGAACTCCGAGCTGCGCTACCGCGGGTTGTTCGAGAACGTCGTCGACGGCGTCTATATCGCGACCCGCGAGGGCGAGATCGTCGCGGCAAACCCGGCGCTGGTCGAGATGCTGGGTTTCGAGAGTGCCGACGAGCTCAGGCGCATCGGCTCGACCGCGACGCTCTACGTGAATCCCATCGACCGGGAGCGGGTGTTCGCGCGCCTCGAGGCGCAGGGGTACGTGCGCAACTTCGAGTACCGGCTGCGACGCAAGGACGGTCGCGAGATCGTCGTACTCGAAAATGCCCGCGCCGTGTACGACGACGACGGCAAGATCGTCGCGCACGAGGGGACCATCACCGACATCACCGAGCGCAAGCACGCCGAGACCCGGATCTTCGAGGAAAAGGAGCGGGCGCAGGTGACGCTGCAGTCGATCGGTGACGGGGTCATCACGGCCGACGCCGAAGGCTGCATCGACTACATCAATCCCGTCGCTGCCGAACTGACGGGCTGGGACCCGCGCAGCGCGCGCGGGCGCCCGATCAGCGAGATCATGACGATCGTCAACGAGCACACCCGGGCGCCGATCGACAACCCGGTTCTGCGCTGCATTCGCGAGGGTCGCATCATCACGCTCGACGACAGCGCCGTGCTCATCAATGCCGACGGCAACGAGATCCCGATCCAGGATTCGGCTGCGCCGATCCGCGACCGGGTCGGCAACATCATCGGTTCGGTCATGGTGTTCCACGACGTCAGCAAGGAGTCGCGGCTGTTCCGGCGCCTGAGCTACCAGGCGACCCACGATGCGCTGACCGGGCTCATTAACCGGCGCGAGTTCGAGAACCGCCTGGGGACGGCGCTCGACCGGCTCAAGGCCGATGCGGAATCGACGCACGCGCTCCTGTACCTCGACCTCGACCAGTTCAAGGTCGTGAACGACACTTTCGGCCATGCGGCGGGCGACTCGCTGCTGAAGCAGCTCGCGGAACTCGTGCACGCCCGGATCCGGTCCACTGACACGCTCGCCCGGCTCTCCGGCGACGAGTTCGGGATCCTGCTCGAGCGCTGCACCGAGGAGCGGGCGATGCAGGTGGCGGAGTCCATCCGCGGCGCGATCGAGGGCTTCCGCTTCGAATGGCAGGGCTCCTTCACCGCCGTCAGGGCGTCGCTCGGCGTCGTCGTCGTAACCAGTGAGACGGAGGACGTCGCGGCGCTGATGAGCTCCGCGGACGTGGCCTGCTATTCCGCCAAGGACATGGGCCGCAACCAGGTCCACCTTTACGAGGACAGCGACGCGTCCCTGCGTCACGAGGAAATGAAATGGGTCTCGCGGATCTCGAGCGCGGTCGAGGAAGACCGGCTCGAGCTTTTCTACCAGCCGATCATCGGCATCGGCGCGGCGGCGGACGAGAACCACGGCCACTACGAGATCCTGCTCCGGATGCGCGACGAAAGCGGCAACCTGGTGAGCCCGGACCAGTTCATCCCCGCGGCCGAGCGCTACAACCTGATGTCGACGCTGGACCGCTGGGTAATCCGCGAGGTGCTGTCGACGCTCGCCGACCGCGTCGACGACGGCCCGGCCCGGTACACAATGGCGATCAACCTGTCGGGGACGTCACTGAGCGAGGACCGGTTCCTGGCCGACGTCATCGCGGAACTCGAGAAGCAGAAGCTGCCGGAGGGTGCGATCTGCTTCGAGATCACCGAGACGGCCGCGATCTCGAACCTGTCGCGCGTCGTGCACTTCATGCAGACGCTGAAGAAACTCGGCTGCAAGTTCTCGCTCGACGATTTCGGCAGCGGCCTGTCGTCCTTCACCTATCTCAAGAACCTGCCCGTCGATTACCTGAAGATCGACGGGCAGTTCATCCGCAACGTCGTCGACGACACGGTCGACGAGAGCATGGTCCGCGCGATCCGCGAGGTCGGGCACGCGATGGGCATCGAGACCATTGCCGAGCGCGTGGAGACGCGCCAGGTGCTGGAGAAGCTCGGTGCGCTCGGCGTCGGCTACGCACAGGGCTATTACATCGCCCGGCCGTCGTCGGTCCGGTCCTTCGAACCCTGGTCCGGGAGCCGTTTCTCGGAACTTCGCGCCTGATGGGTTACACTCGGATCAACGTTTCCTGATCCGTCATCCATGGCCGAAGGCTCCGAGAACAACCCAAACGAATCCCTGCTGGCACCGGGCGAACCCTCACCTTTTTACGTCGTCAACCCGCTCTCCGAGCAACCGATACTGCTGGTTTGCGACCATGCGAGCTGCCGTTTCCCGGCCGCGCTCGGGGACATGGGGCTCGACCCGTTTGCCCGCCGGTGTCACCTCGCGATCGACATCGGGGCCGGTTCGCTGACCGAGAAACTCGCGCACGGACTCGGCACGACCGCCGTGCTCGCGCAGTACTCGCGCCTGGTGGTCGACTGCAATCGCCAGCTGATGGATCCCGGTGCTTTCCTCGAGTACGGCGACGGCATCCTCGTGCCGGGCAACCGTAACCTGCGCCAGGCCGACAAGGACCGCCGGGCGGACGCGATCTACTGGCCGTATCACCACGCGATCGACGAGCAGATCAAGCGGCTGCGCGCGGCGGGGCCCCCGCCGGCCTTCATCTCGGTGCACAGCTTCACGCCGGTCCTGAACGGCGAGGTCCGCGAATGGCAGATCGGCGTGCTCTGGGACAAGGACACACGGCTGTCCGATATCTTCATCGAGGAATTCCGCAACGCGGGTTACGTGACCGGCGACAACGAGCCGTATTCAGGCAAGGCGCCGCAGGACTTCACGATCGATCACCACGCCGAGGCGATCGGCCTGCCGCACGTCGGCATCGAGGTCCGGCAGGACCTGGTCGACGATATCGAGGGCATCGAGGAAATGGCCGCGCTGATGCAGCGCATCATCGCGGCGATCCCGGAGCGTATCGGGTTGAAGGAGAGCCGGATCACGGCCTGATCCAGACCGGCCGCGCACGGCCCGGAGACAGCCATGGCAGCAAAAGCGCCCGCATTCACGCTGGGCATCGAGGAAGAGTACCTGCTGGTCGACCTTGAGTCGCGTGCGCTCGTGGTCGACCCGCCGGAAGACCTGATGCGCGAGTGCGAGGAAGCCTCGCCGGGCCAGGTCACGACCGAGTACATGCGCTCGCAAATCGAGGTCGGCACCAAGGTCTGCAAGAACGTGCAGGAAGCGCGCGCGGACCTGTCCCGGCTGCGCAAGGTCATCATCGAGACCGCGGGCAAGTACGGCTGCGCACCGATCGCGGCCTCGACGCATCCGTTCAGTCGCTGGGTCGACCAGAAACAGACGCGCAAGGAGCGCTACGAGGCCCTGTCACTCGAGATGCAGGCCGCGGCGCGGCGCCTCCTCATCTGCGGCATGCACGTGCACGTCGGCATCGACGACGATGAACTGCGCATCGACCTGATGAACCAGATGTCGTACTTCCTGCCGCACCTGCTCGCGCTGTCCTGCTCGTCGCCGTTCTGGGAAGGGCACGATACCGGGCTCAAGAGTTACCGCCTGACCGTGTTCGATGCGCTGCCGCGGACGGGACTGCCGGAACGCTTCGCGAGCTACGCCGAGTACCAGCGGCACGTCAACATCCTGATCGATGCCGGGCTCATCGAGGATACGACCAAGATCTGGTGGGACCTCCGGCCGAGCGCGCGTTTCCCGACACTCGAAACGCGCATCATGGACGTGTGCACGCGGATCGACGACACGGTCGCGCTGGCATCGCTGCTGGTCTGCTGGCTGCGGATGCTGTACCGCCTGCGGCTGGCCAACCAGCGCTGGCGGCTGTATACGCCGATGCTGATCCGCGAGAACCGCTGGCGCGCGATGCGCTACAGCTTCGATGCGGGGCTGATCGACCTCGCCAAGGGGCAGGTCGTGGCCTTCGAGGAACTGCTCGACGAGATCCTGAACCTCGTGGCCGAGGACGCCGAAGCGCTCGGCTGCAGCGACGAGGTCGCCTCCGTGCGGACGATCCTGACCCGCGGCACGAGCGCGCACCGGCAGCTCAAGACCTTCGAACTGGAACAGGCGGCCGGCGCGGATGCGGACCAGGCACTCGTGGCCGTCGTCGACCGCCTGATAGAGGATACCCGCAGCAACCTCTGAGCGGCCCGGAATGCGACCTGTGCCGCATTAAGTCGTGTCGCCGCACGCTAGCATGCCCGGATGGCATGCAACGCTGACACAACTCTGTCCGGGGACCGGTGATGCTCGACGCGATCACGCCGTACCTGCCGCCCGTATTTGCGCTTGCCTGCGTGGTCTACCTCGCGCTGGCAGTGCGGGTCGCGCGGTCCGCACCGGACAGCCTGATCGCCATCTTCCTGTTCCTGATCGGCTGCATGCTCGGCGGCGGCGCGTTTTCTTACGGCGCGACGAGCGAGATGATGTTCGGCGTCGGCCGGGTGCTGACGTTTTTCTCGGCGGGTTTCGTCCCGGTCACGATGTTCGCCGTCTACCGCGAGTACACGACGGGCCGTCCGTCTCCGGTATTGCTGTTCGTGCTGTCCATCGTACCGGTTGCGACGACGCTGCTCGCGCTGACGAACCCGCTGCACGGCATGATCTGGACCGTCGAGACGACCGCACAGGGTCTCAGCTTCAGCGACGCGACAGAGCATTTCTGGTTCAACCGCGTACATGCCCCGTATTCCTACGCGCTGTTCGGCTACGCGGCGATCGCGCTCGCGGGACGGCTGCCGACCATTGCTAAGGCACACCGCCGCACGGTCGTGCTGCTGCTCACCTGTGTTTCCGTTCCGTTCATCATCAGCGCCGCGAACAACCTGTTCCGGGTCGGACCGGTGGACTTCCCGTTCACGGTGGCAAGCCTGGTGCTGATGCTGCCACTCTACGCCTGGGTCAGCCTGTCGCTGCGCGTCTATCGCTTTGCGCCCTTCGCGTACCCGATCGTCTTCGACCACGTGCGCGATGCACTGATCGTGCTCGATGCGGACGACCGCATCGTTTGTGCAAATCGTGCCGCGCAGGCACTGCTCGAAGCCAGTGAGTCGGAGCTGATCGGCGAGGAACTCTGGAAGAACTTCCCTGCCGCGCGGGAGGTGCTCCGGCAGGCCAAGAGCCTGGACCTGACCCAGACGCTCAAGTTCAGCCAGGAGCAGACTTTCGAGGTCAGCGTCGCGCCGCTGGTCGGTGCCAACAACCGCGAGCAGGGCACGGTCGTCGTCTGCCGCGACGTGAGCGAGCGCCGCAAGGCGCTCGACAAGCTGGCGGAGAACGAGCAGCTGATTCGTACGCTGATCGAGACGTCGTCGAACGGCATCCTGCGGTTTGCGCACGGATCCGGGGACTATCGCTGCGTGTTCGCCAACCGTGCGGCCGAGGGTTTCCTCGAGGCGGAGCCGGGCACGTTGATCGGCAGACCGCTCGCCGAGCTGGGCCAGCTCGACCCGGACCGGCTCGCCGCCGAATACGAGAAAGGCGGTCCGCGCAGGAAGATGATGTCCTTCGAGACCGAGGTCGATGTCGGCCCGGACCGGATCTGGCTGCGGGTCGTCGCCGAACCGGTCGACGAGGACCTGTCGCTCACGCTGATCGACATCACGCAGCGCAAGCGCAACGAGGACCGCATGCTGGCCGAAGCGCTGCGCGATCCGCTGACCGGCGTGCTGAACCGGCGCGGGTTCGAGTCGGAGGCGGTCGCGAGCCTGCGCAGGGAGCGGACAGGCGCCGTCCTGTATCTCGACCTGAACGGCTTCAAGAGCGTCAACGACCAGTACGGCCACCAGGCGGGCGACGCGCTGCTGAAAGCATTCGGCCACCGGCTCGAGTACTGCCTGCGGCCCGAGGACCTGCTCGGACGGCTGGGCGGCGACGAGTTCGCGATCGTGTTGCCGGGCGTCAGCGTCGACGATGCGAAGCACGTCGCGGAGCGCCTCGTGCAGACCGCGTCGGAGCCCTACATCATCCAGGGCCAGGAGATCAAATGCTCCGCGAGCGTCGGTATTGCGCTGATGCCGCGGCACGGCGAGGACCTCTGGCACCTGATCAGCGTCGCCGACCAGGCCATGTACAACGCCAAGTCGATCTCGGCCGAGGATGCCGCGAACGACCGCTCGGCCTATATCGAGGCAGCAACCGCGTCCTGAGCCGGCACGCGCCGGAACCTGATGCCCCTGTCGCCGGGCCGGTGCTAACCTCTGCACCGTGATGAACGTGCTGTTCCTCTGTACCGGCAATTCCGCGCGCAGCATCCTGGCCGAGGTGTTGCTGAACGAGCTGGGGCAGGGCCGGTTTTGCGCCTGCAGCGCCGGCAGCCGGCCGACGGGGCGGATCAATCCGGGGGCGCTGGAAAAACTCACGCGCGAAGGGCATTCGACCCGCGGCCTCGAATCCAAGTCCTGGGACCGGTTTGCGCAACCCGGCGCACAGGCCTTCGACCTCGTGGTCAGGGTCTGCGACCGCGCGGCAGGGGAGTCCTGCCCCGTGTTTCACGGTGCGCCCGCGCGGGCGCACTGGGGGATCCCGGACCCGGCCTTTGTCGACGCCGAGGAGGCGCGGCAGGCCGCGTTCGATCTCGCCTACGCGCGACTCCGGCGCCGGATCGAGGCGCTCGTCACGCTGCCGCCGGGCCTGGCCGGGGCAGCTCTCGAGCGGGCGCTCGCCGAGATCCACGTTGCCGCCGCACGGGCGGACATTGCGGGCATCTGAGTCGGCGCCGGCGGGCGCTCAGGGCGTCGCGACGTCCACGATGGCGGCCGTCGAGGGGTCGCCGACGTCGTCGAACACGACCAGGTCGACCACGTCGCCGTAAGCCACGTCGAGCGGGAACGGGCCGGTGATGACGGTGCTGCTGTCACCGGTCGGCGTCAGGTAGAGGTCGTAGCTGCCGGCGAGCAGCTCGAGGCGCCGCAGGGCGCTGCCCGGGACGATGGCGGTAATCCGCGGGACGGCGCCCTCCAGGGTCGCGTCCCGGGCCACCACGAAAAAGTCGACCGACGCGTGATTGAGTGCCGTGTGCAGCAGGCTCACGCGCGCGACGGTCTCGATCGATCGTGCGTCGACCGCGATGAGCAGGCCGCCCAGGTTGTCCATGTCGCCGAGGGTCACGAAGCGGTTGCGCGTGCCCGCGGCGATCACGGGCTCCGCTTCGAACAGGATCGCGGCGGGCTCCATCGGCGTCGTGTAGGTCAGGAAATTCGAGCCGACGAAGGCAGGTAACTCGGCGGTGACGTCGCGGAAAGCGAGATCGGTGACGACGGGCGCCGTCAGCATGTCGCCGTTGTCCTCGAGATAGACGTCGGCCGTCGCCAGCGCCGTCGAGGCCTGCACCAGCTGCAGCCGGGGCGGGAAGTTCGCGTCATTCACCTTGCTCGATGCGCCGGTTGCGCTGATCAGCTGTACCGCGACCGGCGCTACGTCGTTGGCATCGGTGTTGAAGATCGTAAAAGTGTAGGAGCCGGGTACGACGGGCGTGAGCGTACGGGACGTGAACAGCACGGTGCCCGGGTCGCCGGCAGCCGTCAGCGTCAGGACCCAGTCCCCGGCCTCGTAGTCGGCCGGTGCAAGGACCTCGCCCGGGGCGATGGACCCGATGGCCTGGCCCGGGGCCGGTGCGATGCCGGGCGCCGCGAAGTAGACGTCGACCGCAGCCTGCCCGGGCGCGGCGTGCCCGAAGCGCGCTTCGAAGACCGTCTCCCCTTCCTCGAACGTGCGCCGCGGCGCCTCCCAGAGCGTCACGTCGGGCGCGGCGAGATCGCCGGTCAACACGATCGTGTAGTCCGTATCGACGACGACGTCGATGAACTGCGAGGCCACGCGCGTGCGGGTGCTGTCGCCCGCCAGCGTGACCTCGAAATTGAACGTGTATGCGAGATCGTCCCATTCGTTGGCCGCGCTCGCCGACTTGTAGTTGACGGTGCCGATCGAGCGCTCCTCGATCAGGTAGACGATGCCCGGTGACGTCTCGATGGCGTTGATCGCGCGCACGGTGCCCTTGCCCGTGGCCTGCGGCCGGTTCGTTTCGCCCGCGCAGCCGCTCACGACGATGGCGCAGGCCAGCGCCAGCAGCAAATCCCTTCGATTCATGATGTGCGTCCGATGTCCTCGTGCGTTTCCGACC
>JAWWBD010000044.1:0-16806 GCA_033721115.1 Woeseiaceae bacterium
CGATCGTTGCTTCCCGAGGAATAAAGCGCAGCGCAGCGAGCCATCCCGGGAAGTAACGATCGGCGGGCGGCCACAGTCGGACTGAGTCGAACCGCGGCTGGACGCCGCTCCTGCGGGTCGGGAGCGGCTGGTGTCAGCTGGCGTCGAGGTTCGGGCGGATGACGATGTCGATGCGGCGGTTGCGCGCGCGGCCGGCCTCGGTCTCGTTGCTCGCAATCGGCCGGGTCTCCCCGTAGCCGGTCGCAATGAGCCGGTAACTCGGGATACGCATCGCGTTGATCATGTACTGCTGTACCGATTCCGCGCGTTTTTGCGACAGCGTCTGGTTGAGTTCGTCACCGCCGAAAGAATCCGTGTGGCCCTCGATGATGAGTTCGCTGCGCGGGAACACGTCGATCGCCTTCTCGACCTTGCCGAGCAATTCGAAACTCTGCGGCGGAATATCCGACTTGCCGCTGGCGAAAGTCAGGCCGACGAGACGGAGGATGATCGTATCGCCTTCCCGGAAGACGCGCGCCTCGTCGGGTCTGAACATCTTCTCGACGCGCTCGAACTGTTCCTTGACGCGCGCCTGGGCCTCGAGTCGCTGGATCAGGGCGGCGCGTTCCTCAGTGGCGCCGCCGAGCCGTTCGTCGAGCGCGCGAATCTCTTCTTCCATCTCGGCGAGCCGCATTTCGTTCTCGGCTTTCTCCTGCGTCAGCGCCTGGTTCTGCGTACGCATACGATCGATGTAATCGACCAGCGTCGCGGTCAGTTTCTCGGGGCCGTCCTCCATGTCCGGCTGGACGTCGGCGGCGCCCGCCACGTCGCGCAGCGCGGCCTCCCACGACAGGACCAGCTCTTCCGGCGTCAGGTCGCGATCGCGGACCTTCCGCACGACCTCCGACAGGTAGATCGCGTGCTTGGCCTCGTAATTCGCCTGGCGGGCGAGGCTGCGCGGGCGGTCCGTGTCGTAGCGGTTCTCGTTGAGCTCGCGTTCCGCCTCGGCCAGGAGCGACTTGGCCCTGGCCAGCGTGATCGGCGCATAGCGGCCGACGCGCGCCCGTTCGGCATCGGCGAGCAGGCGCCGCGTCTCGCTCAAGTATTGCGCCTTGATGGCAACCAGTTCGGCATCGCGGTACAGCGACGTCGCCTCGATGTCCTTGCGCTTGGCACCCTTCAGGTCGCCGCGCTCGAGCAGCCGGATCGCGTCGCCGAAATCATCCTGCGCATCCGCCCAGAGTTCGGGCGCGAGTTCGGGCGCGCGCGCATTGGCTGCATCCTGGCGGCTCTTCATCACCTGCGCGAGCGCCGTTCGCGCGAGCTCGGCGGCGGTCGTCGCGGTCTTGAAGTGCCGCGTGGCGTCGGCCGCGTTCGCGCGCACGGTTTCGATGTTCCGGCCGCGCGTCAGCGCCTCTTCCGCATCCCGGTATTCCCGCATCGCGCGCTCGTAGCTGCGCGGGGCGAGCAGCTCGGCATTGACGGCGTCGGCCGCCGCCTTGGCGGCGTCGGCGTCCTTGAAAAAGGTCTTCCTGAGTTCGTCCTGCGCCTGGACGCCGCCCGCGGCGAGCACCAGGAGCACCCAAAGGACATGGCGTGCGAATCCCGAGTTTCCGGTCATTTGCCCGTTTCCTGCTGTGTCTGGTTGTGGAAATCTGCCCAAGCGAGAGGCAGCGTTACGTCAATATTACATATGCCGGGCGCGTAAATCTGTGGATCGCGTCGCCGATCGGCCACCGGGGCCGTGCCGGATTGTGACCCGGGTCACCGATTCGGGGTTCCCTGGCGAGGGATCGGAAATTTGTGCTCTGGCTCACAGATGCGGCCGGCCTCGCGGCGTACGCTCTGGCCCATGTCTGCTAAGTACTACACGCAGTTCATACTCACCGACGCCGAGTATCGCGGCGGCAACGAGTTCAGCGGCGTGGTCGAACTCAGCAAACCGATGGACCAGGATACGGATGCTCGCGACATCGAGGCCGTGCTGGCCCGGAATTTCGACCTGCAGCGGAGCGCGGTCAGGCTCCTCAGCTGGTCAAGACTGCACTAGTTACTTTCTGGCGCGCTTTCAAGGTTCCCCCTGACTCTCCCGGCTTCGGCCGGGATTTTTTTGTTTGCGCGTCCCTGCGCTACAATGCGGGCCCTTTCGGCGCAGCCTGACCCTGCACACATGAGCGAATCCGACCCCAAGTTCCGCGGCATACCGATCGTGACGAGCGGCTCCAAGTACCGCACGGCGGCCGGCTTCCCGGCGATCAAGAACGGCATCAAGGAGCGCCGCGACCGCGAGCCGCTGGTGCGGGGGCAGAAGCCCGCGTGGCTCAGGGCGCCGATGCCGGCGGGCAAGGGCTACTCGAAGACGCGCGAGATCGTGAAGTCGCATCGCCTGAGTACGGTCTGCGAGGAGTCGATGTGCCCGAATATCGGCGAATGCTGGAATGCGGGTACCGCGACCATCATGGTCCTCGGCTCGGTCTGCACGCGGGCCTGCCGTTTCTGCGCGGTCGACACCGGCAATCCGAAGGGCTGGCTCGATCCCGAGGAACCGGCGAACACCGGGCGCGCCGTGCGGCTGATGGGCCTCGAGTACGTCGTCATCACCTCGGTCGATCGCGACGACCTGCCTGACGGGGGCGCGGCGCATTACGCGGCCTGCGTGCGCGAGATCAAGCGCCAGAACCCGGGCACGGCCGTCGAGGCGCTCACGCCGGACTTCCAGGGCCGCCACGAGCACGTGGAGATCGTCGTCGACTCGGGGCTCGACGTCTTTGCGCAGAACGTCGAGACCGTAAAGCGCCTGACGCACGCGGTGCGTGACCCCCGCGCCGGCTACGAGCAGACGCTCGACGTGCTCGCGCATGCCAAGCAACACCGCCCCGGGGTGCTGACCAAGACCAGCCTGATGCTCGGCCTGGGCGAGCGCGACAACGAGATCCTGCGGACGATGGACGACCTGCGCGCCGCCGACGTCGACATCCTGACGCTGGGCCAGTACCTGCGGCCGACGCCGAACCACCTGGCCGTCGAGCGCTTCGTCACGCCGGACGAATTCGATGCCTACCGGCAGGAAGGCCTCGAGAAAGGCTTTCTGGAGGTCGTCGCCGGGCCGATGGTGCGTTCGAGCTACCGGGCCGAGCAGGTGCTCGCGCGGAACAACGTCGGGCTCGCGGTCTGAGCGCGCGGCAACCGGGTCCGTTGCGACAATCGCCATGACCGAATTCATCGCCGAGTACGGCCTGTTCCTCGCCAAAGTCGTCACGATTGTCGTGGCCATCGTCGTGGTCATCGTCGCCGTGGCCGCGGCCAGTCGCCGGGCGGCGAGCGAGGGCCTCGAGGTCGAGCACCTGAACCGCACATACCGGGGCCTCGGCGATACGCTCAAGAAGGCGGTTGCCGGCAAGGCCGGGCAGAAGAAGCTGGCCAAGGCTTTCAGGAAACGCGACAAGGCGGAGGGCAAGGCGTCCGGTGACCGGCCGCGGAGCTTCGTCATCGATTTCAAGGGCGATCTCAAGGCCACGGCCGTGGGCTCGCTGCGCGAGGAAGTGAGCGCGGTACTCGACGTCGCGACGCCGGACGACGAGGTCATCGTCCGGCTCGAGAACCACGGCGGGATGGTCCACGAGCACGGTCTCGCCGCGTCGCAGCTCGCGCGCATCCGCGAGCGCGAGATTCCGCTCCTGGTCTGCGTCGACAAGGTCGCCGCATCGGGCGGGTACCTGATGGCCTGCGTCGGCAACCGGATCTGTGCTGCGCCGTTTGCAATCCTGGGCTCGATCGGGGTGCTGGCCCAGATCCCGAACTTCAACCGCATGCTCGACGAGCACGGCGTCGATTTCGAGATGATCACGGCCGGCAAGTACAAGCGGACCGTGACGATGTTCGGCAAGAACACGGACGAAGACCGCGCGAAGCTCCGCGAGGAACTCGAGGACGTGCACGGCCTGTTCAAGGGTGCCGTCGCGCGCTACCGGCCCGCGCTCGATCTCGACAAGGTCGCGACGGGCGAACACTGGTACGGGACCCGGGCGCTCGAACTCGGGCTCGCCGACGAGCTCAGGACCAGCGACGAACTCCTGCTCGAGAAAGCGGCTGAGCGCGATCTTTACCGGCTGCACTACAAGGTCAGGCAGCCGCTCCCGCAGCGCCTTATGTCCAACATCGACGGGACGCTCGAGAAGCTCGACGCGACCCGCTGGCAGAAGCGCTTCGAGTCGCGGCTGCCCCGCTAGCGGGCCGCCGGACGACGGAACCGCGTTCCTCGGGCCCGGTCCAAGGCCTTATAATCGGGCGACCGGCCGCCGGGCCGGGCGCAGTGGAGGAGAATCGAGAATGAGACTGCCAGCGCCGATCCGACTGATGCTGGCCGCGGGCGCCGTGCTCGCGGGCGCTGCGCCTGTGCTGGCCGGCGCCGGCCCGAACCGGCTTTCCGACAGCGAACTCGAGGCCGAGGCGGCGCGCCAGTTCGCCGAGATGAAGGCGTCGATGCCGCTTCTGACCGACCGCGAGACCATCGACTACATCGCCTGCGTCGCGAACGCCGTCGTGCAGGTGCTCGAGCCGGAATACCGCGACCTGCCCTGGGAGATGGCGATCTTCGAGGACAAGTCCGTTAACGCATTCGCGATGCCCGGCGGCAAGATCGGCGTCATGCAGGGCATCCTCAAGGCGGCGACGAACCAGCACCAGCTCGCTGCCGTGATCGGCCACGAGATCGCGCACGTGACGGCGAAGCACTCCAACGAGCGCGCCAACCGCAGCAAGGTGTCCGGGGTCGGCATCCAGGTCGCCGCGGTCCTCCTGGGCGGCGGCAACCGTGGTGCGACCTACACGGCCTACGAGGCGCTGAACCAGGGCGTGCCGCTGCTGGTCATGCTGCCGTTCTCGCGCAAGCAGGAAAGCGAAGCCGACGTCATCGGCCTCGAGTACATGGCGCGGGCCGGCTTCGACCCGCGGCAGGCCGTGCCGCTCTGGCAGAACATGCTGAAGGAGGGTGACAAGGCGCCGTCCGAGTTCCTGTCGACGCACCCGTCGGGCGAGAAGCGCATCGACTCGCTGATATCGCAGTGGTCGAAGACGCTGCCGATCTACAACGAGGCACTGCAGGCGGGCCGCCAGCCCAACTGCATCGCGCCGCAGCAGCCCGAGCAGCCGCAATAGTTCCGCCGCAAGGGGTCAGAGCCCTTTTTGAAAGGGCTCTGACCCCTTGCGGATGATTGCAAAAGGGCTCTGACCCCTTTCCTGCGCCTTTTTGCTTGACCGCGGCCGCGGATTTTTTGCGACAATGGCCGCCCGTGTCCGGGAGTCCCGCCAGCCGCCATGTCCGTTCGAACCGTCCGCCTCGCCGTCCTGATCCCGCTTCTCGGCGCCGCCGGCGGCTGTACGACCTTCAACGATTTCCTCGACACGGTGCGCGGCGACGCGCGGCGGCCGGCCGCCATCCAGCGGGCGGCGCTCGCCGAGCGGCCGGTCGAGGAGCCGCTCCCGGCCAACCATTTCGTGCTCGCGACGCCGGAGCAGTCCGTCGTCGGCACGCCGCAGATCGTGATGACCCGCGAGGAAGACACGCTGGCCGACATCGCCCGGGCCTATGGCCTCGGCTACGACGAGCTGCTGCAGGCGAACCCGGACGTCGATCCCTGGCTGCCGGGCGCCGACACGCCCGTGCTGCTGCCGACGCAGTTCGTCATCCCCGCCGTGCCGCGCGAGGGCATCGTGCTCAACATCGCCTCGAAGCGGCTGTTCTACTTCCCGCCGGTCCCGGAAGGCCAGCCGCAGGTCGTGAAGACGTACCCGATTGGCATCGGCCGCGTCGGCTGGGAGACGCCGCTCGGGGCGACCACGGTCGTCGCCAAGGCGACGGACCCGACCTGGTACGTGCCGGCGTCGATTCGCCAGGAGCACGCCGAGCTCGGCGACCCGCTGCCGGCCGTCGTGCCGCCCGGGCCCGACAACCCGCTCGGCTCGCACGTGCTGCAGCTCGAGATGCCGGGGTACCTGATCCACGGCACCAACCAGCCCTACGGCGTCGGCATGCGCGTGAGCCACGGCTGCGTGCGGCTGTATCCCGAGAACATCGAGCTGCTCTACGAACTGGTCGAGATCGGCGAGCCCGTACGCATCATCAACGAGCCCTACCTCCTGGGCCGCCTCGACGGCGAGATCTATTTCGAGGGGCATCCCCCGCTCGAGGACGACGAAGTGGACCCGGCGGACCGGCTCGAAGCGCTGCTCGCCGACGAGACCGGCCAGGCCGGCCGGCTGAGCCCCGCCGAGCGCGACCACGCGCGCACCATCGCGAGCATCGCCGACGGCGTGCCCGCCCGCGTCGCCGTACGCGACTCCGCCGAGGTCTTCGCCCGGGCACGACTCGTGCGCAACACGGTCGAGCTCGACCCGGACGCGCCGTCGCTCAACGAGGTGCGCGAGCTGATGGACGAGCTGATGCGCGAGGCGGAGGCGATGTGACCGAGTGGCTCGACCTGATGCTCGAGGAGGTCAGGCGCAAGCGGCGGGAAGCAGAGGAAGCGCAGGCCGAAAAGGAACGGCGCGAAGCCGAGCCCCCGGCCGATCCGCCGCCGGAAGACGCCCCCTCGAAGTAGCGCAGGAACTCGCCCGGCAGCCGCTCCGGATCGAGCGGCTCGCGCGGCAGCTTGGGCAGCGGCCGCGAGTTGAACGTATTCCAGAAGAGCCAGCTGCCGCTGGCAGCCGGCGTCTCGCGCGCGTCGGCGACCAGCGCCGCCATGGCCTTGCCGGTATAGGTCGTATCGAGCTCCAGCCCGAGTTCGCCGCGCGCAAGGGCGACCGCGGCGTCGGTCGCGGCGTCGCTCCGCGCGTAACCGCCGGCGAAGAAGCCGTCGCGAAACACAATGCGCGCGCGCGCCGCGAGATCGGCCGGCACCCGGGTGTCGATGGCGTGCAGCATCGTCGCGGTCTTGGCGACCAGCCGCGCGAGCGCCGCCGGGTTCGCGATCGTCTCGTGCGTGACGCGCACGGCGTGCACCTCCGTCTCGAAGCCCGCGAGCACGAGCCCCAGCGCGAGGCCGGCCGTCGTCCCCATGGTCCCGTTGGCGACGTAGACCCGGGCCGGTAAGGCCGTGCCGTTGCTTTCGAGCTGGCCCGCGAGCTCGAGGCCGGCGTCGACGAAGCCGAGCGCGCCGAGCCAGCACGAGCCGCCCATCGGGATGACCCAGGTGCGCGGGCCGCCGCACAGATGCCGGCGCAGCGTTTCGATGCGCCGCGGTCGCGGCCCGCCGTACCTCACGATCTCGGTGCCGAGCTCGAGGTGATGGTTGAGGGTCCGGGCGGCCTTCGGCGTGCGGGTCTGGTGCGAGAGAAAGCAGGTGCAGGCGAAGCCCGTGGCTTGCGCGTAGATCGCCGTCGCGAGCGCATGGTTCGAAGCAACCGTGCCGAACGTGGCGACCCGCGTCGCGCCGCGCTCGCGCGCCCGCGCGAGCAGGAACTCGAGCTTGCGCACCTTGTTGCCGCCGTACGGGCGCCCGGTCAGGTCGTCACGCTTGATCGCGATCCGGAACGGCCGGTTGCCGGGCAGCGTGAACGATCCGCCCTCGAGCGGGGTCGGGAGCTCTGCCAGCGACATTCGCGGGATGCGCCCGGCGAGGCCGGGCAGGTGCTGGGGCAGGCCGTCGAGCATGGTGGCAGGACCGTCGCGCGAATCAGGGTCGTGTCCGGCAACTATCCCAGAATTTCGTGGCCACCGGAAATCAGTCCGGGATTCGGCGCATGTTCGTCATGTGATCGGCCCGCGCTGATCGCAAATTCGCTCTTGCACGCGCGGGGCGAACGCGAAAAGCCCCGCAAGGCTCAAATGCACTCAAGAATTGTGGCGCAGGCCAGGACGGTACTCGCACAAAAAAACCCAATATTCGCGCGGTGATTCAGGTCCCACGATGAGTTGGCTTAACTCCCTAATCCGCATCATCATCCTTGTTAAAATCTACTTTTCTTGTGCCGCCCGTTGCAAGCCATATGAAAAAAAACGTAAAAGCTAAGTTCTTCGCAACATTGGCATAAAAGCCCCAGTGCTCGCCTCTGGTAACGTAATCGGTTCGCAGATTTGTTGTGCCAGTAGTCACAGCATCGTACACGTTATCGGCAAATGGTAACGCAGCGATTATCATCACTATCCGAAAAGCAACTAGGTACTTCTTGTGTATGTAGATGCGTAACAACTTGTCTCGTTTATTCGAAAAGATGAGTTAAGCTTTGATGCCGTTTAGCACGTGCCTCTGCGACACGTGCTGCACCGGCTGAATATCGAGACCTCGGCACCGCTATTTTCCTCGGTCTATTGGCAAGAACTACAGATTAGCGAGACAGAAAGGTGTCAGGTCTATATTCACGAATAATAAACCTGACACCTTTTTCGGGCACCTTTTCGGGTGAGCGATGGCGCTGGGCGCTGCCACTGACTAGAATGTGCGCCACGGGTTCTGACCTCTGCGGAGACCGATTTGGCGGATGCTGTTGACCGTGGCTTCACGGTCACCGAACTGGCGTCGCTTGCCCAGCCGATCGCGGTGACGCGCGAGACGACGGCCGCTTTCGTCGGCCGCGCTCTCCGCGGTCCCCTGAACGATCCAGTCCTGGTCTCGAGCGTGGCCGAGTTCCGGCGCCGCTTCGGTGAAGCGCGCGCGCCGTCGACGCTCGGCCCGGCGATCGCGCAGTTCTTCGAGCACGGCGGCGCCCGGGCCTGCGTGGTGCGCGTCGCGAACAAGGCGCGCGGCGCGATGCTCTGCCTGCCGGCCTCGGGCAGCGCGCTCGTATTGCGCGCGGTCGAACCGGGCATGACCGAGCGCATTCGTGCCGCCGTCGACTACGACGGCATCGACGACGCCGACGTGGTGTCCTTCAATCTCACGCTGCAGCGCATCGACCCGGCGACCGGGCTCGTCCGCGACCAGGAGATCTACCGCGGCGCGAGCATCGACCCGGAGTCGGACGCCTCGATCGTCGGCGATCTCAATGGCTCCGCGATCGCGCGCGCCGAGCCGCCGTTCCCCACGCACCGTCCGGAACCGACGAGCGGCCGCTACGCGTCGGCGGCGCCGCCGTACGTCGGGCACGCGCAGGACGGCAGCGACGGCGCGGACCTCACCGATTACGACCTCGTCGGCTCCAGGCGCGCCGGAACGGGCCTGTTCGCGCTCGAAGGCGTACCCCGTTTCGACCTGCTGTACCTGCCGCCGGGGCCGGATCGCGGCCCCGGCCCGGCAAGCTTGCTCGCCGCCGAGCGCTACTGCCAGGAGCGGGGCGCGATGCTGATCGTCGACCCGCCCGCGGGCTGGAACGGCCCCGAGGCCGCCGTCAGAGGAATCGAAGCGCTCGACTACGCGAGCCCGAACATGCTCGGCTATTTCCCCGCGCTGATCGGCCGGGACGACGGCAAGCCGCTGCGCGCGCCCGGCGGCGCGGTGGCTGGGCTCGTCTGCAAGCTCGATCGCCGTTTCGGGGCGTGGCAGAGCCTCGACGACGCCGAGGTCCTGTTCTCGCGGCGGGTCGCGCCGGCGGAACGCCTCAACCCGGGGCACGTCGCCACGCTGGCGCGCGCGGGCCTCAACGCCGTCGTCCCGACGGGACGGGGCGGGGCACGTCTCGCCGGCAACGTCACGCTGGCCCGCGGCGGCGCCGCACCGCGGGATTTCGCCAGCCTGTCGATCCGGCGCCTCGTGCTCGCCGTCACGGCCGCGATCGCCGACGGCACGCGCTGGGCCGTTTTCGACGGCGACCGCGAGACGGTCACGGAGCGCACCCGGGCGCAGGTCGCCGCCTGCCTCGAGGCGCTCGTCGATCTCGGCGCGCTCGAGCGGGTGCGCCGGGTCGTCTGCGACCTCGACGCCGCCGGCTCCGGCGCCGGGCGTACGCGCAGCATCGAGATCCACATCGCGTTCGATCCCGTCGGCAGTTCGCGCCCGCTGGCGCTGACGCTGCACCAGTCGGCCGCCGGCTGCCGCGTGGCGGCGACGGCCTTCGGTCCCGGCGCCACCGACTAGCGCCCGCGGCCGGCAGCCCGGCTGTCATATGCGGGCGGGGCTCGCGCCACCAACAGTCAGGGAGGCGGTATGCGAGTCACGGATGCGCTGGAGAACAACCCCCGCGTTTCACTCGCGGCGCTCGAGGCACTGCACACGGACGTACTCGGCTGGGCGCTTTCCCGCTGTGACTTCAACCTTCACGTGGCGGAGGACCTCGTGCAGCAGGCTTACATGGAAATCTTAAGTGGCAGGGCCCGCTTCGACGCCGAAGCGTCGCTGAAGACCTTCGTCTTCGGCGTGGTCCGCAATCTCGCGAAGAGCCGCCTGCGGCGCCTCACCACCCGCCTGCGGATACTCAGGCGCCATGCCGCCGAGACCACGGACGACGGCGTAATGCCGCCGGACCCGGATCGCCACGACGCGCTGTGGCAGGCGGTCATGCGGCTGCCCGCACGCCAGCGCGACATCGTCGAGCTCGTCTTCTGCCGCGACCTGACGATCGAGGAAGCCTCGCGCGTGATGGGCGTCACGACGGGGACCGGCCGCGTGCACTACGACCGCGCCAAGAAAGCGCTGCGCCGCGAGCTCGGCGCGACACTTGAGGACCGGGGCGATGCCTGAGCGCCGGCTCGAAGACGCCGTCCGCCGCGCCTGGCCGGCGCCGCCGCCCGGCCGGGGTTTCGCCGAGGTGTGGGCCGGCGCCGCCGCCCGCGAGGCGCGGCGCCGGCAGCGGGCAAGGGCGCTCGCGGCGGCGGCCGCGGTTGCCGCACTGGCAGTCACGCTCGTCGTGCTCATGTCGACGCCCGGCGGCGAGGCGGACGGCGCCTTCGATCTGCGCACCGCCGAACTCTACGAAACGACGCGCTGGACGGCGCCGAGCGACGCGCTCCTGCCCGAGCGCCGGGTCGACCTGTACGGGGAGCTGCCGGCGATGATCGAGTCAACCGAAATGCCTGGAGGACCGTTGTTATGAGAAACCGAATTGCGTGGCTGGCCCTGCTGGCCCTCGTCGCGGCCGGCACGGCCGGCGCCGCGGGCGAAAAGGGTGACCCGTTCCGCGGCAAGCTGTTCCCGCCGAACGTTATCCTCGAGCACCGCGAGGCGCTCGACCTGACCAGGGCGCAGTTCACGGCGATCCGCGAAGCCGTCGTCAAGGTGCAGGCGGACATCGCGGAACACGAATGGGACCTGCAGGAGGCCTACCAGGAGATCATGCAGTCGCTCGACCAGAAACCCATCGACGAGCAGAAGACGCTCGGGCACGTGAGCCGGGCGCTCGCGGCCGAGAACGAGGTCAAGAAAAAGCAGATGACGATGCTGATCCGCATTCGCAACCTGCTGACCGACGAGCAGGTCGCCTATCTCGAGCAACTCGGGGCGGCGCAATGAAACGCGCGCAGGTCCTTGCCTGCCTCGCGCTCGTCGCACTCGCCGGCTGCAGCAGCGGCTCGGGCGGCGGTAAGGAACCCCCGCCGCCGCCACCGCCACCACCGCCCATCAGCCAGGCCGAGGCCTACCGGTTCCTGAACCAGGCGAGCTTCGGGGCCACCGAGGCAGAGGCCGAACGGCTGCGGGCGATGGGCATCGAGGCCTGGATCGACGAGCAGATGGGTCTGCCCATGTCGCGCCAGCTCCCGCACCTGCAGGCGCTGCCGCCGCCGACCTTCATGTTCGAGCTGCAGCCGGACCGCGCCGACATCTGGTTCCGGAATGCGCTCCACGGGCCCGACCAGCTCCGGCAGCGCGTCGCGTTCGCGCTGTCCGAGATCATGGTCGTCTCCGAGCTCGGCGTGCTGTCCGACCAGCCGTTCGCGCTCGCGAGTTACTACGACACGCTCGCCGCACACGCGTTCGGCAACTACCGCGACCTGATCGAGGCCGTCACGCTGCACCCGGCCATGGGCGCGTATCTCTCGATGCTCGGCAACGAGAAGCCGGATCCGGCGCGCAACATCCGGCCGGACGAGAACTACGCCCGCGAGCTGATGCAGCTCTTCTCGATCGGGCTCGTCGAGCTCAATCCCGACGGCAGCGTCAGGCTCGACGCCAACGACGAGCCGGTCCCGACCTACGACCAGGCCGTCATCGAGGGCTTCGCGCACGTCTTCACCGGCTGGACCTACGCCGGCGCGCCGGTGTTCCAGGGCGCGTTCCCGTCCGAGTTCCGGCAGATCACGCCGATGGAGCTCTGGCCAGAGTTCCACGACACGGGCGAAAAGCTGCTCTTGCGCGGCGTCACCCTGCCGCCGGGGCAGGGCGGTGCAGCCGATCTCGCCGCGGCGCTCGACAACATCTTCAACCATCCCAACGTCGGCCCGTTCATCGCGATCCGCCTGATCCAGCGGCTCGTGACGAGCAACCCGTCGCCCGGCTACGTGGCGCGCGTGGCGGCCGTCTTCGACGACAACGGCAGCGGCGTGCGCGGCGACCTCGGCGCCGTCGTCAGGGCGATTCTCACGGACGCGGAGGCGCGGCCTGCGAACCCGATCGAGATCGACGGCAAGCTCAAGGAGCCGCTCCTGCGCCTGACCCAGCTCTGGCGGGCCTACGACGCGGTATCGGCCAGCGGCCGCTATCCGTACAACTTCGCCTACATCATCTTCGGTCAGGGCCCGCTGCAGTCGCCCTCGGTGTTCAACTTTTTCAGCCCGTTCTACGCGCCGCCGGGCGAGATCCGGGACTCGAGCCTCGTCGCGCCGGAGCTCGAGATCGCGACCGAGTACCTGAACACCTTCTTCACGAACTACATGTTCATCCAGACCTTCGCCTGGAACCACACGGCCGATCCGGCGAACCCGGAGATCACCGAGGACACGGTGCTGATCGACTTCGCGGCCGAGGCGGCGCTCGCGGCCGACGCGGACGCACTGATCGACCGCGTCGCCGACACGCTGCTGGCCGGGCGGATTTCTACCACGCTCAGAAACGAGATCGCGGGCATGCTGGCGCTGGTGCCCGCCGACCAGGGCGTCTTGCGCGCGGCCGAAACGATCTACCTGGTCGTGACGTCGCCCGAGTTCGCCTACCAGCGCTGAGCGCTGCCGGAGCCCGAGCATGAGCATGAGCAAGAGACCTTTGACCCGGCGCGACTTCCTGAAGGCGACGAGTGCCGCGGCGACCGCCACGTTCGCGGCCACCCCGGGGCTCGCGTACGCGCAGATGGTCGGCAGCGGTGCGCCGTTTCCCGACTACCGGGCGCTCGTCTGCGTGTTCCTCTACGGCGGCAACGACTCGTTCAACATGCTGGTGCCGCGGAGCGACGCGGAGTACGGCGTCTACGCCGCTTCGCGGCAGAACCTCGCGATCGCGCAGGACGACCTGCTGCCGATCAGCCCGCTGACCTCCGACGGCGTGGACTACGGCCTGCATTTTTCCATGGGCGCGACGCGGTCGCTGTTCGAGGCCGGCAACGCGGCCTTCGTGACCAACGTCGGGCCGCTGATCGCGCCGACGACGAAGGACCAGTTCTTCAACCAGTCGGTCCCGCTGCCGCCGCAGCTTTTCTCGCACAACGACCAGCAGGACCAGTGGCTCACTCTCAGGGGCAGGTCGCAAAGCAAGACCGGCTGGGCCGGGCGCATCGCGGACCTGATCCGGCTGAACGTCGCGGACCAGCAGATGGCCACGAACGCGTCGCTGTTCGGTTCGAATCTGTTCCAGGCGGCAGACGAAACCATCGCCTACGTCATGGGCCCCGGCGGGCCGCTCCGGTTCGAGGGGCTTTCGGGCGACCCAGGCGCGGGGCTCGCCTATGCGCAGCGCCAGGCCTTCGACCGCATCGTCGACGCCGGTTACGGCTCGATCTACGAGCGCGGTTTCGCAGCCGTGCAGCGGCGCGCGATCGATGCGGCGGACCGGGTCTCGGCGGCGATCGAGAATGCCCGCGCGGCGGGCGCGGTCACGACCGTGTTCCCGCCGGGCCAGCTCGGGACCCAGCTCGACACGGTGGCGCACCTGATCGCGGCCCGGGACGAGCTCGGCATGCAGCGCCAGGTCTTTTTCGTGGCCGCCGGCGGCTTCGACTCGCACGACAACCAGAACGAGGACCAGCCGGGCCTTTTGGCCAACGTCAGCGACTCGATCGCCGCGTTCTTCGCGGCCACGGTCGACCTCGGCATCGCCGACGCGGTGACCACGTTCACACAGTCGGATTTCGGGCGCACGCTGACCTCGAACGGCGACGGCACCGACCACGCCTGGGGCGGTAACCAGCTGGTCGTCGGCGGCAGCGTCGCGGGGCGCGAGCTCTACGGCAGCTACCCGCTGCTCGAAATCGGCGGCGCGGACGACGTCGGCGGCGGGCGCCTGATACCCACCACGTCGGCGGACCAGTTCGCCGCGACGCTGGCACGCTGGTTCGGCATCCCGGAGGCGGACCTCGACACGGTCGCGCCGCACCTGGCCAACTTCACCGAACGCGATCTCGGCTTCATGGTCTGATACCCTCCGCTGCCTGTCTCCGCGGAGAAGAACCATGAAAAACCTGGCCACGCTGCTGGCCGCGGCGCTCATCGTGACCGCCTGCGGCAGGGACGAGCCCGCCCCGGCTGAGGAGTCGCCCGGGACCGATGCGTCCGCGGCGTTCGCGGCGCTCTTAGACGAGCATTTCGAGAGGACGCTGGAGCTGAACCCGCTGTTTGCCACCAGCATCGGCGACGACCGTTACAACGACCGCTACCCGAATTCGATCGGGCCCGAGCACCTGGCCAGGGAGCGCGCGCTGACCGAGACGTTCCTCGATCGCCTCGCGACGATCGAGCGCGCGGCGCTCTCGCGGCAGGAGCAGCTCTCCTGGGACATGTTCGAACTGCGGCTCGAGCGTGCGCTCGAGGGCTTCCGTTTCCCGGAACACCTGGCGCCCGTCAACCAGTTCTACTCGGCGACGAGTTCCTTCGTGCGGCTGGGCAGCGGCAAGGGGCTGCATCCTTTCAAAACCGTAAAGGACTACGACGACTTCCTCTCGCGCATCGACGGCTTCGTCGTCTGGATCGACCAGGCGATCCGCAACATGCGTGAAGGCATGGCACTCGGCATTACGCAGCCGCGCATCCTGATGGAGAAATACCTGCCGCAGCTCGACTCGCAGCTCGTCGACTCGGCCAGGGAGAGCGGCTTCTGGGGGCCCATCGAGAACATGCCGGACGATTTCGATGCTGCGGATCGCGAGCGCCTGGCGCAAGCCTACGAGCGCGCGATCGAGGACAAGATCCTGCCGGCGTACGCACGCATGGCGGATTTCGTGCGCGACGAGTACATCCCGGCCGCGCGCGAGACCGTGGGACTCTACGCGCTGCCAGACGGCCGCGACTGGTACGCCTACAACGTCCGGGTCATCACGACGACGGAACTGTCGCCGGCCGAGATCCACGACATCGGCCTGGCCGAGGTTGCGCGCATCCACGAAGAGATGCGCGGCGTGATGGCCGACGTCGGTTTCGAGGGCGACCTCGACGCGTTCTTCGAGTACGTGTATGCCGATCCGGCCTTTTTCTTCGACGAGCCCGAAGAACTCATCCAGGCGTACCGCGACATGGCGGAGGACATCGAGGCCCGCGCCGCCGGGCTCTTCGAGACGTTTCCGAAGACGCCGTTCGAGGTGCGCCGCGTGGAGCCTTTCCGCGAGCAGTCCGCGAGCAAGGGCTCTTACCAGAGCGGCACGCCCGACGGCAGCCGGCCCGGCATTTTTTACGCGAATGCGTACAACGTCGGTGTGCGTCCGAAATGGGACATGACCTCGCTGTTCCTGCACGAGGCGATCCCGGGCCATCACTTCCAGATCTCGCTCGCCCGCGAGAACGAGGACCTGCCGCGCTTCCGTCGCTTCGGCAGCTTCACCGCCTTCGTCGAGGGCTGGGGTCTCTACGCCGAGTATCTCGGCCGCGAACTCGGCGTCTACGAAGACCCGATGGACCTGTTCGGCACGCTCAACGCCGAACTGTGGCGCTCGATCCGGCTCGTCGTCGACACGGGCATCCACGCCAAGGGCTGGACCCGCGAGCAGGTGCTCGACTTCATGTACGCGAATTCGGCCGTGTCCGAGACGCGGGCGGTGGCGGAGGCCGAGCGCTTCATGGCGATCCCCGGGCAGGCGCTGGCTTACAAGATCGGCCAGCTCAAGATCCTCGAGATCCGGCGGGACGCGGAGGCGAGGCTGGGCGAGGACTTCGACGTGCGCGCCTTCCACACCGAGGTGCTGAAGGACGGCCCGATGCCGCTGTCGATGCTCGAGGCCAAGATCGACGCCTGGGTCGAGCGCCAGTTGTAGGAGCGCCCCTTGGGCGCGACAGACCGCAGCAATAGTCCGCTACGGCGGCCGCGGGCATACTGCACACCATGAAAGTCGATCGGTTCATTCGGGCGTCGCTCGCGTTCCTGATCCTGCTGGTCTTCGTCATCGCGATCGCCGCGCTGTTCTTCGTCACCGAGTCGGCGCTCAACGTCTGGGACCGGCTGCGCGAGGGGCCGCTCGTCGTCCTCTGGGGCTTCCTCGGCCTGCTCGCGGCGATTGCCGGGACCGCGCTGTGGCGGCAGGCGAGGTCGCCCTCGACGGCCGGGGCCGCCGTCGCCATCGCGCCCTACGGCAGCAGGTGCACCGCGAAGCCGAGGATCTGCGGCACGTTGGAGGACGAGTTGCCGCTGAACTTCAGCCCGGAACTGTCGGCTTGCCAGTCGTTCTCTTGGTGGCCGCCTTCGGCCGAGAAGGTGAAGGGGCCGATGCGAAGCGCCGCGGCCGCCTGGAATGAGGGTTCGAAGCCGCTGAAGGTCGGCCGGTCGACTGAGATGTCGAAACTCATGCCGGCCGCCACGTACATGGCCGTCTTCAGGAGCGGAAGGA
>JAWWBD010000045.1:0-16594 GCA_033721115.1 Woeseiaceae bacterium
GCTTGCGCTGGTGCCCGGCACGTCGCGCTCCGGGATCACGATCACGGCAGCCATGGCGCTCGGCTTCGAACGCCAGGACGCCGCGCGCTTCTCGTTCCTGCTCGCCGTGCCGGTCATCCTGATCGCGACACTGTACAAGCTGCTGGGCCTCGTAACCGGCGCCGCACCCGTCGCCTGGAATGAACTGGCGCTCGGGGTTGTGGTCGCCGCCGTCGTGGCTTACGCCAGCATCGATTTCTTCATGCGCTTCGTGAGCCGCATCGGCCTCGCGCCGTTTGCGCTGTACCGGCTCGGCCTGTCACTGGTGATCGTCTATGTCCTGCTTTAGCCGCCGTCTCGTCGTTCTCTTTTCGTGCGCCCTCTGCCTGGCGCCGACACCCGGAGCGGCGCGTGACTTCCTGCTGGGCGCCGGCGTCGAGGGCGACACGGCCGACGGGCTGCGCTTCTCCGGGCTGGGCGGGATCAGCCTCGGCGAGAAGACCTGGCTCGCCGGCACCGTCGGGCAGACCCGCGTCGAGCTGCCGACCGGCACCGACAGCGAGACGATGCTCGCGTCCCTCGAGATCGATCATCACTTCGATCCGCTCGGGGTCCGCGCCGGCGTGTCCTACTGGGGGGACCCAGACATCCTCGAGTCGGCGGACTGGAATGTTGCAGTCTACTTCCGCAACGACCGCGTGACACTGGCTGCCGAATACGAATACCGCGACTTCGACTTCACGATCCCGCGGACGGATTTTTTCGCCGGCCGGACGATCCGCTTCGACGCGGACGGCCTCGGTGCGAGCGCAAGATTCAGGCTGGGCGAGCGCGCGAGTCTGTCGCTCGCAGGCACGAAATACGACTACAGCGTGGACTTCCGGCCGACCCGTGATCGCGACATCCTCGACCTGATTTCGGCCACGCGCCTGAGCCTGATCAACAGCCTCGTCGACAGCCGGGGCCGGCTGACCTTCGGGCTGGACTTCGGTTTCCAGCGCCTGGCGCTCGATCTCGCGACGGCGAAAGGCGCCGTCGACGGCACGCGCACCCGGTCGGTGACGCTGCGGTACCTGTTCCCGGCGGGCAGGCGCTCGGATCTCGAACTCGGGCTCGGCTACGACGACTCGGATGATTACGGCGACGTGACGTTCTTTTCGCTGTTCTTCTACTTTTACGGCGCCGATTGACGCCTAGGCCGCGCGCAGCGCGCGGACCGCGGTGACGCGGGCCCGCCGGACCGCCGCGCCGACGTCGCCGCCCTTATTGGCGGCGGCGATCGCTGCGGCATCTACGGCAGCGGCAGCCCGGTACGCGTCGCGCAGGATGTCCGCCTGCGGATAGGGCCGCTTCTCGAACCCGGTGCGGCCGCGCGCATCGGCTTCGCACGCAAGCAGGAACTGCTCGAACCGTTCCGGCCGCCGAAAGGCGTCGGTGCGCTCGAGCACCCTGACGATCGTGTCGGGCCTGAGCTCGGCCGCCCGGTGACAGTGGGTATGTAACTCGGCGGCGAGCGTGCCCAGTTCGCGGCAGGCGCGGGGCACGGGCAGGCGCTCGGCCAGGGCTGCGACGAGCCGGGCACTGCGGCGCTCGTGACCGGTGTGGGCAGGCAGTTCCGCGGCGGGCGTCGTCGCCTTGCCGAGGTCGTGGACCAGTGCCGCGAACCGGACCTCGACGGCGGGCGAAAGCCGGGTCGCCTCGTCGAGC
This sequence comes from Woeseiaceae bacterium, assembly GCA_033721115.1. Lineage (GTDB taxonomy): Bacteria > Pseudomonadota > Gammaproteobacteria > Steroidobacterales > Woeseiaceae > UBA1847. The sequence continues at coordinate 1,687 of JAWWBD010000045.1, forward strand.
ACGAGCATCGTGTGCAGGCCCGTGTCGATCTCCGGATGCCACCGGGCCGGCTGGGGCACGCCGAACAGTGCATCGAGCTCCGGGAAGACGACCGCGAGCGCCCGTGCACCGCGCAGCACCTCGAAGTAAAGGCGCGGCCGCGGTCCGGCGAGCGCGGCCTCGGTCTCTTTCCAGACCCGGTCGGGGACCAGCGCGTCGGCCTCGCCCGCGGCGACCATCTGCCGCATCAGGTCGCGCGTTTCGGGCGCGATCCGGAAGCCGAGCGCCTCGAAGCGCGCCGCAAACTTTGCCGCACGCAGGATGCGCACCGGGTCCTCGGCAAACGCCTCCGAGACGTGCCGGAGCAGGCGCTTTTCGATGTCGGCAAGGCCGCCCCAGGGATCGATCAGGCGCCCGTCCGGGTCCTGGGCCATCGCGTTGATCGTGAAGTCGCGGCGGCCCAGGTCCTCCTCGATCGTCACGTGCGGGGAGGTGTCGAACTCGAAACCGTGATAGCCCGCCGCGGTCTTGCGCTCGGTCCGGGCGAGTGCATATTCCTCGTTCGTGTCCGGGTGCAGGAAGACCGGGAAATCCTTGCCGACCTGCCGGTACCCCGCATCGACGAGTTCGGCGGGCGTCGCGCCGACGACGCACCAGTCCCGTTCCCTGACCGGCAGCCCGAGCTGCTCGTCCCGGACGGCGCCACCGACGAGGTACACTTGCATCGGGCGATTCTAGCAAAGGGAACAGCGCATGATGCCTGCGTTTCGGCGCCGCCATGGAATCATCGCGGGCCTCGTCGCGGCCGGCGTGGGCCTGTCCGGTTGCTACTACGCACAGGCCGTGCGCGGGCACCTCGACGTGATGCGCAAGCGGGAACCGATCGCCGGGATCGTCGCCGACGAAACGACGCCCGCCGCGCTCGCCGATCGCCTCCGGCTCGTTGCCGAAGCGCGCCGGTTTTCCATCGAGGCACTCGGCCTGCCCGACAACGACAGCTACCGGAGCTATGCTGACCTCGAGCGCGACTTCGTCGTCTGGAACGTCGTGGCGGCGCCGGAATTCGCGCTCGAACCGAAGACCTGGTGTTACCCGTTCGTCGGCTGCCTGAGCTATCGCGGCTACTTCGCCGAGGCGGCCGCCCGCAACAAGGCGGCAGCGCTCGAAGCTGACGGTTTCGACGTGGCGATCGGCGGCGTCGCGGCCTATTCGACGCTCGGGCGCTTTGACGACCCGATTCTCAATACGATGCTGCACTGGGGCGACCACGAGCTGGTCGCCGTCATGTTCCACGAGCTCGCGCACCAGGTGGTCTACGTCAAGGGCGACACCGGCTTCAACGAGTCGTTCGCGACGGCGGTGGAGGAGATCGGCCTCGAGCGCTGGCTGACTGCGCGCGGGGAACAGGCGGCGCTCGCCGACTACCGCGCGCGGCGCGCGCTGACCCGCCGCATGATGGCAGCAATCGCGGTCGCGCGGGACGAGCTCGAAGCCCTGTATGCCCGGGACCTGCCGGCGGCGGAGAAACGGGAATCGAAGGCCGGGCGCCTGGCGGCGCTGGCAGCCGAGATCCGGGCCCTCTACGCGGCGGAAGAGCGGGCGGCCCCGGTCTGGGTCGACGGCGGCCTCAACAATGCGCGCATCGCCTCGATGACGCTGTATCACGGGTTGCTGCCGGCGTTCCGGAACGTCCTGGCCGACTGTGACGACGACCTGCCGTGTTTTTATTCGGCGGCACGCGCGCTCGCCGAGCTCGATGCCGGGGAGCGTGCCGCGCGGCTCGGTCGCTAGCGGTCAGTTGCGTGCGAGCCTTGCCCCTGGTGGCGTGACCTCGCGGGGCAGTGCATCGGAGAGCCGGCGCAGCTCGCCGGTCATGCGCCAGTGGAAGATCGTCTCGGCGGCGAGGACGCGGCGCACGTAGCTGCGTGTTTCGTCGAACGGGATCGTCTCGATCCAGATGCGGGTATCGATCCCGCCGGCCGCCGGCAGCCACTCGTCGATGCGCCCGGGACCCGCGTTGTAGGCCGCAGTCGCGAGCACCCGGTTGCCGCCGAAGCGGTCCGCCATTTCCGCCAGGTAGGTCGTGCCGAGCCGGATGTTGCCGTCGGGATCGGTCAGCGTGTCGAGCCCCGTGTACGGAAGGCTGAGCCGCTTCGCGACCCGTCTGCCGGTCGTCGGCAAAAGCTGCATCACGCCGACGGCACCCGCGCTGGAGCGGACGTCGCGCATGAACAGGCTTTCGCTGCGCGCGATCCCGTAGGCCCACGTCGGTTCGATGTTCGCGGCCGCCGCGTGACGTGCGAACGCATCGCGGTAAGGGAGCGGATAGCGCAGCGACAGGTCGTCGTACGCCCCGGCCCCGGCCGCCGTTGCAATGGCCCGGTCGTGCCAGCCCCAGCGATCGGCGAGCCGGGCCGCCTGCAGCCGGGTCGCGACGGGCAGCCCGGCGATCGCGGCATCCCATTCGGACCGGCCGCGCCCGTCGAGCCCGACGTAAAAAAGCTCGCGGGCCCGGATCAGGTCCGCGCGCCCGGCGAGGTCACGGATCAGCGCCTCGTCCGCCGGGATCGCGGCGTCACCGAGCGCATAGGGCACGCCGAGCTCGTCGGCGGCCAGGAACCCGTAGTAGCTGCGTTCGCCGGCCAGCTCCCGGAGGCGCGCCGTGCCGGCGGCTTCCGCGCCGGACGCCCGTTCGGCAACTCCGCGCCAGAACCGCCATTCCTCGGTCTCCTGCAGCCGCGGCGGCATGCGCTCGATGGCGGCGCGGAGGGCGGTCCAGTCGCCCTGCCTGAGACTCGTGCGTGCGCGCCAGCGGTGTACCTCGGCGGTAACGGCCGCCTCCGGCAGCGCCGCGAGCAGGGCACGGGCATCGTCGAGCCCGTCCCGCGCCGCCCAGAGCGCGATGTGGCGCGCAGTCTCGAGAACCGTCTGTTCCGGGAATTCGCGAAGCTTTTGCAGCTGCTGCCAGGCCGCGTGCGCGGCAAGCGGATCGGCATAGGTGAGCCGCTCGACGGCGTAGGCGAGCTGGCCGGCGGCGTCGGCATCGGCAGGCAGCGTGTCCACGGCAGCAAGGAACGCGGCCGGATCCGTCTCGGCCCGGAGCCAGCGACCCGCCAGTTCGACGTGGTCATCGTCGATTGCGCGTGCGAGCCAGCGGGCGCGACGAAACGCACGGGCGTCGATCGCGAGCCCGAACCGCTCGACGTACAGGTCGCGCGTGAGGTGCCCTTCGGCGGTGAGGTAGGAGAATACCGGGTCGCAGGCCTCGTCCTGGCTCTGGCCCGTGAGCCAGAGCTCGACGGCCCGCTCCGTCACGCGCGCGCCGTTGCCGAGGCCGATCTCGGCGGCGAGCGCGAGGCAGTCGAGTTTCGCGATGCCCATGCCGCGGTAGAAGCGTTCGTAGATCGCGAGATAATCGGCATGACGGCCGGCCGCGGCCGTGGCCAGTGCGTGCCGGTAGCGCAGCTCCCTGACGGGTCGCAGCTCGCCGTGGGCCGCCAGGAAGGCTTCTATTTCGTCCCCGCTCGCACCCGACAGGTTGGCGCGGAAGAACGCCGCGCGGAGGTCCGGCCACAGCACGTAGTCCGCGAGCAGGCGTTTCTCGGCGGGTGCCAGCGCGTCGACGGCGCTCCAGTCGCCGCGCTCCGCGACCGGGTAGACGGCGATGAACAGCGCGCGCTGGCGCTCGATATCGGCGGCGCAGGCGGCCGCCGGCAGGCAGCCGGCGAGCGCCAGCACCCAGCCGATGACGCGGCGGCGGCCCCGGCCGCGCGTCACCGGATCTGGAGCATGAGCTGCCGGTCGCCGCGCTGGACGAGCAGGAACAGAATGCTGTTCGACCGCGCGATTTCGGCGAGCTGCTGCAGGTTGCGAATCGGCCGCCGGTTGACGGCGACGATCACGTCACCGGGCCGGAGTCCGCGCTGGGCAGCCGGGCTGCCCGCGTCGACGGCCGTCACCTCGACGCCGCCACTGGCGGTCGCGTCGGCGGCGGCGAATTCGGCCCCTTCGAGGCCGGGGTGGATGTCCGCGCCGGCACTTTGCCGTACGCGCTGCTGGCCCAGTTCCGCCGTCGCCGTGCGCTCCTTGCCGTCGCGGATGTACTTGATGCGGACCTTCTCGCCGGCGCCCATCAAACCGATCGTGTTCCGCAATTCGGCCGCACCGGCGATCTTGGTGCCGTTGACCTCGACGATGATGTCGTCGACCTTGAGGCCCGCTTCCTCGGCGGCCGAGCCCGGCTCGACCAGCGCGATCAGCGCGCCGCTCTTGACCTCGGAATTCAGGGCCTTCGCGACTTCGGCGTCGATCGTCTGGATCGAGACGCCGAGCAGGCCGCGACGGACCTCGCCGTAGTCCAGGATCTGGCGCATGATCGAACGCGCGATCCTGGTCGGCACGGCGAACCCGATGCCGACGTTGCCGCCGGTCCGGCTGATGATGGCCGAATTGATGCCGATCAGCTCGCCCCGCATGTTGACCAGCGCGCCGCCCGAGTTACCCGGGTTGATGGATGCGTCGGTCTGGATGAAGTCTTCGTAGCCGTTGCGGTTGATGCCTGTGCGGCCGAGCGCGCTGACGATACCGGACGTCACGGTGTGCTCCAGGCCAAACGGGTTGCCGATGGCCAGCACGAAATCGCCGACGCGCACCCGGTCGGAGTCGCCGATCGGCATGTCGGTCAGTCCCTCGGCATCGACGCGCAGCACGGCGATGTCGGTCGCGGCGTCGGAGCCGACGATCTCGGCGTCGAGTATCTTGCCGCTCACCAGCGAGATCTGGATCTTGTCGGCATTGTCGACGACGTGGTGATTGGTCAGTATGAAGCCGCGCTCGGCGTCGACAATGACGCCCGAGCCCGCGCTCGCGACTTCCCGCGAACCCCCGGGGATGTCCGGCAGGCCGAAGAAGCGCCGGAAAGCATCGTCGCCGAACGGCGAACGCTGGGTGATCGTCTGGCTGACGCGAATGTTGACGACGGCGGGCGTCACGCGCTCCACCAGCGGTGCGAGGCTCGGCAGCGGCTCGCCGTCCACCTCTGCGGGCAGCGCCGTCAGCGCGGGCAACGCGATGACGAGTAACAGTCCGGTGCCGAACAGTCTGGAAATCGTTTTCATGCGTGTCCTCAAGGGTTGCGGCAGCGCCCCGCTCAGGATGCGCCGCCGGGCTGAATCACGGCTGAACCGCGACCCGGCCCGTGAAAATACCAGTCAAGGCCCTCGACTGCCTGTCTTTGCCAAAAGTTCCGGGGGCGGGCCCGTTCGCGGACCGCCCCGGAGATCGATGCCCGGCCGCGCGCGAACGTCGCAGCCGGGTCTGCCGTGCGATGCGTCAGGCCGCGTCCACCGTGATGCGTCGTGCGCGCACTTCCGGCAGCTTCGGGATCGACACCTCGAGGATGCCGTTCGCGCATTTGGCCGTGATGTGTTCGGCATCCGCCGTGTCGGGCAGCGTGAAGCGGCGCAGGAACCGGCCGCTGATGCGCTCGAAGCGGCGCACGCCGTCCACCTCGCTCTCGTCGGTGGTGTTGCGCTCGCCGGCGATGCTCAGAACGCCGTTGTCCATGCTGACGTCGATGGCGGCGGGTTCCACGCCCGGCAGGTCGGCACGGACGACGAAGCGGTCCTTGTGTTCGACGATGTCGACGGCCGGTGCCCAGTCGGTGACGGAGCCCGACTCGCCCGAACGGGCATCCGAGGCGAGCGGCGCGCGGCCGAATTCGCGCTGCATCTGGTCGAAAACGGTCCAGGGGTCGAAACGTACGAGATTCATGGAATTTTTCCTCCGGATGGTGCTTTACAGGGGCCTCGGCGAGGCGTCCAATAACGTTTGCCTTGTCGCACAGATGTGGGCTCTGACCCGGAATTCAAGCCGCGGCAAGTGCTTTCGTGACAGGGGTTGCAGGTGGTGGTGAAAGCAACGCCGGGTTTGACAGAATCTCACTAGATGTTGTGCCGGGTCGATTTCAAAAAACTGTCATTTTTTTTCGGAGAATTTTAAAGCACTTACTGCGGTTACAAATGTAACACGTTGAAAAAACGGATAAAAAATGAACCTCCATTTTTTTGCCAAATGCTTGACAGTCACGCCGCACGGGCATAGTCTTGTGCCCTGTCGGACACAACATCTTGTGTCCAGTCAGCAGGGGAAAAGAGGCCACTTCTGGCGCTCGCCGCGAGCTTCGGCTGCACGGTGAGGGGGTCCTTTTTCGCTGTGCATAAATGGGGCAACAACAACGAATCGGGGCCTCCCGAGGGAGCATGGGGAGAAAACAGGTCAATGAAGTCTGCGGTTCATCTGGATACGCAAACCGTCACCGACATCGAGTTTCAACCAGCATCGCTGGACATCTGGGACGCCAAGTACCGCCTTACCGCGAAAGACGGCCAGAAGATCGACGATTCGATCGACGACACCTACAAACGCGTCGCACGGGCACTGGCCAATGTCGAGGTCGAGAGCAAGCGGGAACGCTATTTCGAAGAGTTTCTCTGGGCATTGCGCTCGGGCGCGATCCCGGCAGGGCGCATCGTGTCGAACGCCGGGGCCCAGGAGCACAAGCCAGCGACGTCGACGATCAACTGCACGGTGTCGGGTACCGTGGGCGACTCGATGGACAACATCCTGAACAAGGTGCACGAAGCGGGCCTGACGCTGAAGGCGGGCTGCGGCATCGGTTACGAGTTCTCGACGCTGAGGCCGAAAGGTGCGTACGTCACCGGGGCCGGGGCCTACACCTCGGGTCCGCTGTCGTTCATGGATATCTACGACAAGATGTGTTTCACGGTGTCGTCGGCCGGCGGGCGCCGCGGCGCGCAGATGGGCACGTTCGACGTCGGCCATCCCGACGTGCTGGACTTCATCCGCGCCAAGCGCGAGGACGGCCGGCTCCGCCAGTTCAACCTGTCCCTGCTCGTGACCGACGAGTTCATGCAGGCCGTGATCGAGGGCAGCGACTGGAATCTCGCGTTCCCGGTGACCCAGAAGGAAGTCGAACAGGAACAGCTCGACATCCATGACCCGGCACAGTTCGTCTGGCGCGAGTGGCCCGAAGCCGGCGCCTACGTGTCGAATGCCGAGGGGCTCGTCGCCTGCAAGATCTACAAGACGCTGCCGGCGCGCCGCGTCTGGGACCTGATCATGGCGTCGACCTACGATTTCGCCGAGCCCGGGTTCGTGCTGATCGATGCGGTCAACGAAATGAACAACAACTGGTTCGAGGAGAACATCCGCGCGACGAATCCCTGTGGTGAACAGCCGCTGCCGCCTTACGGGTCGTGCCTTCTGGGCTCCGTGAACCTGACCCGTTTCGTCCGTGAGCCGTTCACCGATCGGGCCCGCTTCGACTGGGACGCGTTCAGGAAGGTCGTCAAGGTGTTCACGCGGATGCTCGACAACGTCGTCGAAATCAACGGCCTGCCGCTGCCGCAGCAGCGCAACGAGATCCAGCGCAAGCGTCGCCACGGTATGGGTTTCCTGGGCCTCGGTTCCACGATCACGATGCTCTGCATGAAGTATGGGGAGGCCGACGCGGTCTCGTTCACCGAGGACGTGGCCCGTGAACTCGCGCTCGCCGGCTGGGAAGAGGCGCTCGAACTCGCCCGGGAAAAAGGACCGGCCCCGATCATGACCGAGCAGTTCGAGGTGACCGAGGAAATGCTGCGCAAGCGGCCCGAGATGCGGGCCGATGGCTACCAGGCCGGCGACAAGGTGCCGGGCCGTATCCTGCATGCGCGCTACAGCCGGTACATGCAGCGCGTCGCGGGCGAGGCACCGGACCTGGTCGAGGCACTGGCCGAGACGGGCGCCCGCTTCACGCATCACAGCTCCATCGCGCCAACCGGCACGATTTCGCTGTCGCTGGCCAACAACGCATCCAACGGGATCGAGCCCAGTTTCGCGCATCACTATTTCCGCAACGTGATCCGGCCCGGCAGGAAGACCAAGGAAAAGGTCGACGTCTTCTCGTTCGAGCTGCTGGCCTACCGCGAGCTCGTGGATGAAAGCGCGATGCCGGCCGGCGCCGGCGATGACGCGGCGGGCAACGTGCCGGATTACTTCATCACGGCCGAGGACGTGACGCCGAAGCAGCACGTCGACATCCAGGCCGCTGCGCAGCGCTGGATTGACTCGTCGATCTCGAAGACGGCCAACGTGCCGACGGATTACCCCTACGCCGACTTCAAGGACATCTATCTGTATGCCTACGAGCAGGGGCTGAAGGGCTGTACGACGTTCCGGTTCAATCCCGAGGCATTCCAGGGGGTTCTCGTCAAGGAGAAAGACCTGAAGAACACGGTCTATTCCTTCACGCTCGAGGACGGCTCGACGATCGAGCTCAAGGGCGACGAGGAGATCGAGTACGACGGCGAGGTGCATACCGCCGCCAACCTGTTCGATGCGCTCAAAGAGGGCTATTACGGGAAATTCTAGACAACGCCATGATCAAGATAGAAAAGAAAATTGTCGGCTACGCCGTCGCGCAGCCGAAAGCCGAGAAAAAGGCCGACATGGCCGAATTCAGGCGGGAAGGCGGCGGCGATCGCGCCGAAGTCATCCGCATGCACGAGAAGCTCGAGCGGCCCGAGGTACTGGTCGGTTCGACCTACAAGGTCAAGACGCCGATCTCGGACCATGCGATGTACGTGACGATCAACGACATCGTGCTCAACCAGGGCACCGAGCACGAGAAGCGCCGCCCGTTCGAGATTTTCATCAACTCGAAGAACCTCGACCATTACCAGTGGATCGTGGCCCTGACGCGGATCATCTCGGCAGTCTTCAGAAAAGGCGGCGACGTCGCCTTCCTGGTGGACGAGCTCAAGGCCGTGTTCGACCCGCGTGGCGGCTACTGGCAGCCTGGTGGCAAGTTCATGCCGTCGATCATCGCCGAACTCGGCTACATCGTGGAGAAGCACCTCATCTCGATCGGCCTGCTCTCGCAGCCCGAGCTCGACGCGGGCCAGAAGGAACTCATCGCGCAGAAGCGGGCCGAGTTCGAGGAAGCCCGCAAGCAGCAGGACGCGTTCTCGAAATCCGAGTACCCGGAGGGAGCCCAGCTCTGCAGCAAGTGCAACACGGTTGCCCTGATCCTGATGGACGGCTGCATGACCTGCCTCGCCTGCGGGGACTCGAAGTGCGGGTAGCGGGGGGCGACCGGCGCTAGGCGCGCGCGGCGTGGCGCGTGCGCATCCTCTACAACCTGCTGATCTGCCTGCTGCAGGTTCCGCTCGCATGCTACTGGCTCGTCCGGGCAGCGCTGAACAGCAGCTATCGCGCCGGCCTCGGCCAGCGTTTCGGTGTCGGCTACCCAGAGCTCGATAGCTCGATCTGGATTCACGCGGTGTCGGTCGGCGAGGTGCAGGCGGCGGTGCCGCTGATCCAGCGGCTCGCAGACCAGTATCCGGAACGCGCGCTGCTCGTCACGACGGTGACACCGACCGGGGCGGCCCGGGTGGCGGCCGTTTTCGGTGATCGCGTGACCCATGCCTACATCCCGTTCGAGTTGCCGCCGGCAGTCGACCGGTTCTTCGCTGCCGTCAATCCCCGGCTGGCACTGATCATGGAAACGGAGATCTGGCCCAACCTGTACCGGGGCTGCGGCACCCGCGGCATCCCGCTGATCCTGGTCAGCGCCCGTATCTCGCCGCGTTCGGTCGGGAGCTACCGGCGTTTCATGCCGCTGTTTCGCGAGACCCTGTCGCACGGGATCATCATCGCCGCACAGAGCGAGGCGGACGCCGAACGGTTTCGGGCCCTGGGTGCCAGTCCGGCACGGACCCGGGTGACGGGCAATATCAAGTTCGACATCGAGTTGCCGGCACGCCTGCCGGCCGACGGAAATGCATTGCGGACCCGGCTCTTCGGCGACCGGCCCGTCTGGATCGCGGCCAGCACGCACGACCGTGAAGAGCAGGCCGTGCTCGCAGCACACGCGGCGCTGACGGCCCGGCATCCCGACCTGCTGCTCGTCCTCGTGCCACGCCACCCGCAGCGCTTCGCCGACGTCCGCACGCTCGTCGAACGATCGGGCTTCGACTGCGTCGCGCGCAGCGACGGCCGCGCCTGCCGGCCCGAGACGGGCGTGTTCCTGGGGGATACGATGGGCGAGTTGCCGCTCTTCTACGCGGCCAGCGACGTTGCATTCGTCGGTGGCAGCCTCGTGCCGGTCGGCAGCCACAACCTGCTGGAGCCTGCCGCGCTGGGACTGCCGGTGCTGATCGGCCCGCACGTATTCAACGCCCAGGACATTGCCGACCTGTTCTGTGCGGAAGGCGCCTGCCGGATGGTGCACGACGCGGACGAGCTGGCGGCCGCTGTCGACGAGTTCCTGGCTGATCCGGAGGCGGCGCGGCGCGTCGGCGCGCTGGGTCGCCAGATCGTGGAACGGAACCGCGGGGCGCTCGCGCGGCTGCTCGAGATGCTGACGCCGCTGCTCGAGATGCGGCCGACGCCGCACCGGGAGCGCTAGGTTTCGCCGGCGGCTTCGGTGGCGAAAGCCTCTTCGGGTGTCGGGCGCGCCTCGAGCAGCGTATCGATCTCCTCGAGGTCCTGAACGCGCAGGCTGCCCGCGGCCTGCTTGAGCCGGAGCACGTTCATCAGGTAGTCGTAGCGTGCCTGGTAAAAATTGGTGATCGAACGATAGACGGCGAACTGCGCATCGAGCACGTCGACGATGGTCCGGGTGCCGACGTCGAAGCCGGCCTGCGTCGCCTCGAGCGCCGTCCGGCTGGACTCGACCGCCTGGGCGAGGGCCTCGACCCGGCTCTGCTCCGACAGGACGCCGAGATAGGCGTCGCGGGTCGCTCTTTCGGTCTCCCGCGTGACCCGCTGCAGTTGCTCGCGGGCGGCACGATGCAGGTAGACGGCCTCGCGGACCCGCGAGGTTGTCGTGCCGCCGGCAAACAACGGCACCGTGAACTGGATCCCGATGCTGTCGTTGTCGAAGTCCGAATCGGCGGGCAGGAAACCGAAATTGTTGTTGTTGCGCTCCGAGTCCGAATCGCTGTTGCCTGCACTCGCCACGAGCTCGACGCGCGGGTAGTGGCCGTTACGGCGCAGCGAAATTTCGTCGCGCGCGATCTCCTCGTCGAGGCGGCTGGACACCAGCGCGAGGTTCTGGCTCAAAGCCAGATCGACCCACGCCACCTCGCTGGCGGGAGCCGGAGATTCCATCGGGAATTCCTCGCCGGGCGCGGCCAGCTCCCGGACATAGGCACCCGTGATCTCGCGCAACAGCTCGCGCGCCGTCGCCAGCTCGCGTTTCGCCGCGATCTCGTCCGCGACGGCCTGGTCGTACGCAGCCTGTGATTCCTGCACGGCGGTGATCGCGATCAGCCCGACCTCGAAGCGCTGCTTGGCCTGCTCCAGCTGGCGCGCGATCGCCTGCCGGTTTGCATGAACCGAGGTCAGCCGGTCCTCGGCACCCAGAACGTTGAAGTAGGTTTGCGCGACGCGCACGATCAGATCCTGTTGCGCGGCTTCCCGGTCGGCCTCCGCTTTTGCGACGACCTTGTCCGCGCGGCGCAGTCCTACGATCTGGTCCCAGCGGAAGATGGTTTGCCGCAGGTTGACCTGCCAGCGCGTGGTCTCGTCCCGCCCTTCGGAGGTGAACGGCACGATATCGACCGAAACGTTGCCCATGTCGTCGACCTGGATGTCGTTGCCGACGCCCGAGCCGTCGAACGTCGACTTCGTCCAGTCGCCGGTGGCGTCGAGCTGGGGCAGCAGGACGCCGCGGGCCTGGGGCTTCGCTTCGAGTGCGGCGAGGCGCCGCGCCTCCGCTTCGTGGATCAGCGGGTCGCTCTGCAGGGCTTGCTGGTAGACCTCGAGGAGCGATGCGGCGCCCGCCACCGGGGCGGCCAGGGTACCGAGAATGCCGAGCAGTGCGCTCGAAATCAGTGCGTTTTTCATTGTTCTACCGTGTTGTTATTGGCGCTGGCTGGCGACTTGCGAGGTGTTATGGTCAACTATATCACTAAATCAGTAGCGACCGGAACCCCCGTCCCCGGTGATCGGACGCCCGCGGCCGGCCAAAGTTCGGTATCGCGCGCGTCTCGGACATTAGATGCAGCAGGTGCGCGGGTGGTTTCGTCAGAACGTGAAGCGGGGCGGTGGCCCCGCATTCACGAGCGGTGCAATGCTGGTCTCGAACAGCGTCCGGCTGTGCCAGTCGTTCTCGCCGACCCGCTCGACGAGCCGGGCGTCCATGATCGGCGGTTCGCCCACGATGACGAACAGCCGGCCGCCGGGTTTGAGCGCCATGACGTAGCGCGGGTCGAATGTCGCAATCGACCCGGTGATGGCCACGACGTCGAACTGTTGCTCGGGAAGCTCGCGCGTCGCGTCCATTTTCATGAGCTCGACATTGTCGATCCCCGTATCCTCGAGCCTGGATGCAGCCGATTCGAGGAATTCGTCGAAGATGTCGATGCTGGTCACCGATGCCGCGAACTGGGCGAGGCATGCGCTGAGGAAACCGCTGCCCGTGCCCACTTCGAGAACGGCGTGCGTCGATGCCGGGTGCAGCGCCTGGAGGATCCGGCCCTCGACGGTGGGCGTCATCATCGACTGTCCGTGGCCGAGCGGAATCTCCGTATCGGCGAAGGCCAGCGCCTCGAATCCGCGCGGGACGAACTTTTCCCGCGGCAGTTCGCCGAGCACCTCGAGCACGTCGTCATCGAGGACGTCCCACGCCCGCACCTGCTGTTGCACCATCTGCCGTCGCGCAAAGTCGTTCTTCATCGTGCAATCTCTTGATCGGGATCCGAATTATGGTGAATCGATGCAGCCGTCCGGGGTCACCGGGGTATGCTTCAACGAGTCCTGTCGTGCGGCTCTTCAATCTCCCGGAATCGCGCCCGCCGCGGAGCGTATCGAGCAGCGAATAATAACAAATGATCCGCGTGCCACCGCGGAATATTGAGAAAGGAATGACGCCGACCCTCATTATCTCAGCGCTCACGATCCTGCTCTTGCTGGCACTGATCGTGATCGGCGCGCTCTGGGTGGGCAGGCGGCGCGCGGCGGAGCGGATAGCGAGATTCAACGAGGAAATGGTCGAGGCGTCCCAGCACGCATCGGTCGGCCGCCGGCTGACCGTGCCGGCCGATCCGGAGGCAGCGAAACTCGCAACGACGATCAACCGACTGTTCGATGCGCTCGGGGAGCGCGACGAGAAGATCCACGGCCGCGACCAGCTGTTCAAGGACTTTACCCGCACGCTGCCCGAGATCGTCATCATCCACGACGAGAAGATCCTGCTCGCGAACGAATCGGCAGCCAGCCTGGTCGGGCTCGAGCCCGACCAGCTCGTGGGCCGGGACGTCGTCGACCTGGTAAAACCGGCCTACCGCGCGCTGTTTCGCAACACGATGACCAAGCGCCTCCAGGGCCAGAAAGTGCCCCGGCGACTCGAGATCCAGCTGATCAACGGCAACGAGGCAGGACTCTGGGTCGAGGCCCAGAGCACGAACATCGAGTTCCGCGGCAAGCCGGCCATCCTGACCGTTGCGCGTGACGTCAGCTACCGGAAGAGCCTCGAGGTGTCGCTGTCACGCAGCAAGCGCCAGGCACAGTACACGCTGGAATCGATTGCCGAGGGCGTCATCACGACGGACAACGACGGCCGCATCGATTACATGAACGTGGCCGCGGAAACGCTGATCGGCACCAACCGGGACGACGCCGCCGGGCACCGCGTCGGCGAGCTTTTTACGCTCGTCGACGACGCCGACCGGCGGCCGCTCGGCGACCCGGTCGAGCGCTGCCTCGCGATGCGCCGGCGGGTCAACATGGGCCGGCGCGCGGTCATGATCAGCGGCGACGGCGAACAGGAACATTCGGTCGAGATCACGGCTTCGCCGATCCGCGGGCCCGGCAGCAGCATCTCGGGCACGGTCGTGGTTTTTCATGACGTGAGCGAGATCCGCGGCCTGACGCGCCAGATGAGCTACCAGGCAACGCACGACGCGCTGACGGGCCTCATCAATCGCCGCGAGTTCGAGCGGCGCCTCGACGAGGCGATGGATTCGGCGCACGCGGAGGAGAGCACGCACATGCTCTTCTACATGGATCTCGACCGGTTCAAGGCCGTCAACGACAGTTGCGGCCACGTTGCCGGCGACAGCATGCTGCGCGAAGTGGCCGCCCTGATCAAGGAACAGGTCCGGGATTCCGATTTCGTCGGCCGCCTCGGGGGTGACGAATTCGGGGCATTGCTCATCGGCTGCCCGATCGACAAGGCCCGGCAGATCGCTGCCGACATCTGCAACGCCGTTGCCGACTACCGGTTCGTCTGGAAGGACAAGATATTCAACATCGGCATCTCGATCGGGCTCGTCGAGATAAGCCACGTCAGCGGCTCCCTGCAGGACGTCATGAGCGCTGCCGATTCGGCATGCTACGTCGCGAAGCAGGAAGGGCGCGGACAGGTGCACGTCTATTCTGCGCGCGACGAAGCCATCGCCCGCGAGCGTGGCGACATCCAGTGGCTCCGGCGGCTGCAGAGCGCGCTGCACGAGAACAGCTTCGAGCTGGCGATACAGCCGATCATCGCCATGACCGGAGGAGTCGAGTCCGGACCGGCGGTCGAGGTCCTGATTCGCCTGCCGGACGAGCACGGCCGGACGGCCGACACCGCAGAATTCCTGCGGCCGGCCGAGCGTTATCACCTCATGCCACAGATCGACCGCTGGGTCATCAATGCCGCGCTTGCCGCGATCACGGCCGGCGAAATCAGGCTCACGAGCGGCCGAAGCTGTGCCGTCAACCTGTCGGCTCAGACGCTCGGAGACGAGTCGTTCCTAGGTTTCGTGGTCGAGGCGCTGGACCATTCCGGCGTTTCGCCCTCTGCGATCTGCTTCGAGGTGACCGAGACCGCGATCCTGTCCAATGTCCAGCACGCCCAGCGCTTCATCGAGGTGCTGCA
>JAWWBD010000046.1:0-16567 GCA_033721115.1 Woeseiaceae bacterium
CCTGCTCGCGGTCGCGCTCGTGCTCGACCGGGGTGGTGAGGTGCTGGAAGCGCAGCTTGCACTGGCGCGCGAGCGGCTCGGCGAACGCCGCGCGGGCCATGTGCGCCGCCTCTACGACGAGCTCGCGGCGACCGGGCCCGAGTACCGCCTGCCCCTGCTGGAAATCGCATTCCCGGCGCTCCGGCGCCGCCCGCTGCCGCAGCTCGAGTTTCTCGTCGATCTCGTCCGGCGCATGATCGAGGCGGATACCGAAACCGACCTCTACGAGTTTTGCTTCTTTCGCGTGCTGGCGGCGGCGCTGGAACACGCCGCGCGACCGGCGGCCGCGAGTCGGCCGCAGCGCCTGACGCCCGCCGTGGTGCGCGGCGCGGCCGTCGACCTCCTGCGCGCGGTCGCCTGGCACGGCCATCGCGACCACGAAGCGGCACACGCGGCCTTCGCGGCCGGCATCGCGCGCTTCGGCGCGTGGGCCGACGACCTGACGCTCAGGGCGGACGAGGTCCCCGACGTCGGCGCACTCGGACGTGCGCTCGATGCGCTGACGGCCCTGACCGGCGACGGGCGGCGGGTCCTCGTCGAGGCCGTGGGCAGCGTCGTTCTCCACGACCGGCGCCTGACCGTGGCCGAGGCGGAACTGCTGCGGGCCGTCTGCGCCACGCTGGATTGCCCGTTGCCGCCGATCGTGACCGCGAAACGTCGCGCAGCGGAGGACCGTGAGGCGGCAACGCAAAAGGCGTATGATTGAACTCCGCTTTCGATTGGGCCTCTTAAGCATCCATGAACCAAAAATTCACGAAATTCCTCCTCACCGGTCTCGCTCTCGCGCTGGCAGTGCCTGCACTGGCAGCAACGCGCGAGGAAAAACGCATCGCTGACGCGGCCGACGTCCTCGACCAGTTCCTCCGGATTCCCGAGAAGACGATCCCGCCGTCGCTCCTGGCCCGGGCCTATGCCGTGGCCGTCATCCCCGACGTGGTCAAAGTCGGCTTCGGACTGGGCGCCCGCCGAGGCAAGGGCGTCATCGTCGTCAGGCAGGACGACAACTCCTGGAGCAACCCCGCGTTTATCACACTGACCGGCGGCAGCGTCGGCTGGCAGGCAGGCGTGCAGTCGACCGACGTGATCCTGGTTTTCAAGACGCGCCAGGGCGTCGCCAACATCGAGAACGGCAAGATGACGCTCGGGGCGGACGCGTCGATCGCCGCCGGGCCGGTCGGCCGGCAGGCCGAAGTCGCGACGGACATCCAGTTCGAGGCCGAGGTGGTGTCCTATTCCCGGAGTCGCGGCCTGTTCGCGGGCGTGGCGCTCGCCGGCGCTGGCGTGACGATGGACAAGAAGGCGAACGCCGCTTTCTACGGCTCCCCCGGGATCACGCCTGCGAAGATCTTCACGGGTTCGCCGAACATGGCGCCGGACATCGCAAACACGTTCGTCCAGGTGCTGACGGCACAGACGCGGCGGCTGCCAACCCAGCCGGGCATGCAGACGCCGACCGTAACGTCGAAACCGGCGGAGCCGCTCAGGGAATCCGAAGTCCGGACCTTCGGCATCCCCGCAGCCGACGAAGCCGAACCGAACGGGTCCGGTTACTGAGACTCGTCGCCGGAACGGCGACGCAGTTCCTCGCGGACGGCATCCAGGTCACCTGTCGCGGACCCGGCCGAGGGCGCATTGCCGCCGTCGGACGCGGGCAAAGCATCGCCGATGACCGGCCCGGGCGCGGTATCCACCTCCGGCGGAGGGATCACTGCGCCCGGCGCATTCTCGTCACCCGGCGTGGCATCGGACCCGGCGTCGGGCGCCGGTGGCGACTCGCCGAACTGGGCCAGGTACTCGGCTTCCTCGCGCAGCCGTTCCGCCTCCGCCGCACGCCGCCGTGCCTCGGCTGCCGCTTCCTGCGTGCGGCGCAGCGCTTCGCGCTTGCGCTCCGACTGCGCTTCCCACGCCTCGCGACGCGCGCGTTCCTCGCGTGCCTCGATGATCGAGACGGCCTGGCGCGCGTTCATGCACTCGGGATCGTAGCGCGACTCGGAGCGATTCTCCGCGCAGCGCACCACCGCCGCCTCGAGCTGGATCGGATCGTCCAGGAACTGCTGCACCGACCGCGGCGGAATCTCCTCGGCGCAGCCGGCCGCGACCAGGACGGCCAGCAAGCTCGGGAATTTGGCGATCGGTGGCGGTCTCACGGGTCCGAATTTCGAGTAAATGGTATAGTTTTCAGCATCCTGTAGCCGGGAATCATAGCATCGCCGTCGCGCTCGAATCGGGACGGGTTCGCAGAATTGGGGTCCGGTCCGCGATTGCCGGGCCGGTAACGGGATCGGAACAAAAAGGAACCTCGCGAGGTGCATGAGCCCAACCAGTTTTCCCTGCTCGGGCAGCGCCGGTTCCTGCCGTTCTTCACGACCCAGTTCCTCGGTGCGCTGAACGACAACATTTTCCGCAACGGGCTCGTCATCCTGGTCACTTTCCAGGGCGTGCTCGTGGCCGGTATGGATCACAGCACACTGGCGAACGTGGCCGGCGCCCTTTTCATACTGCCCTTTTTCCTGTTTTCGGCCACGGCCGGCCAGCTCGCCGACAAGTACGAGAAATCGATGCTCATGCGGCGCATCAAGTTGCTCGAAATCGGGCTCATGTGCGTCGCAGCTTACGCTTTCGTCGCCGAGGTTTACGGCCTGCTCCTTGTCGTGCTGTTCCTGATGGGTTTGCAGTCGACGCTGTTCGGCCCCGTCAAGTACGCCTATCTGCCGCAGCAGCTCGCGACCGAGGAACTGGTCGGCGGCAATGCCCTGGTCGAGGCCGGGACCTACATCGCCATAATCCTGGGTCTCATCGCCGGCGGGCTCGCGGTGGCCGTCGACGCCGGCCACCAGGCGCTGATCGCGGCCTGCCTCGTCGCGGTCGCCCTGACCGGGTATCTCGCGAGCCGGCAGATACCGCTGACCGCCGCTGCCGACCCCGGTCTCAAGCTCGGCTTCAATCTCTGGACCGAAACCTGGCGCATCGTCGGCTATGCGCGGGAGGAAAAAAGCGTTTTCCTCTCGATACTCGGCATCTCGTGGTTCTGGTTCTACGGTTCGGCGATGACGCTGCAGCTGCCGGCCTACACGCTCGACATCCTGAACGGCAACGAAGCGATCACGACCGCGCTGCTTGCCACCTTCGCGATCGGTGTCGGCATCGGCTCGCTCTTGTGCGAAAAATTCTCGGGGCACCGGATCGAACTCGGCCTGGTCCCGTTCGGCTCGATCGGGCTGAGCCTGTTCGCCATTGATCTCTATTTCACGCAGCCCGAAAGCTATGGCCTGCAGGCGAACACCGTGGCCGAGTTTCTCGCCCGGCCGGACACCTGGCGCATCCTGGCCGACATCGCCCTCCTCGGCGCTTTCGGCGGGTTCTACAGCGTGCCCCTGTACGCGCTGATCCAGAAGCGCACCCGCCAGGAGCACATGTCGCGCGTCATCGCTGCGAACAACATCATCAACGCGATCTTCATGGTCGCCGCATCCGGATTGTCGATCGCGGTGCTGAGCGCCGGCTTTTCGATCCCGGAATTGTTTCTCGCCCTTGCCGTGCTGAACATCGGCGTCGCAGTCTACATTTACTCGCTGCTGCCGGAATTCATGATGCGTTTCCTGGCGTGGATCCTGATCAGCCTGCTGTACAGGGTCCGCGCGCAGGGCCTCGAGAACATCCCGCGTTCGGGCCCCGCCGTCGTCGTCTGCAATCACGTCAGCTACATGGACCCGATCCTGCTCACCGGTGCGATCCAGCGCCCGATGCGCTTCGTCATGTGGTACCGGATCTTCAGGATTCCGCTGCTCCGGTTCTTCTTCCAGCACATGAAGGCAATCCCGATCGCCGGTGCGCGCGAGGACGTCCGGATCATGAACGAGGCATTCGAGAAAGTGGACGAGGAACTGGCTGCCGGCAACCTCGTCTGCATCTTTCCCGAGGGCGGCATTACCCGGGACGGCGAAATCCAGCGTTTCCGGCCCGGTATCGAGAAGGTGATCGCGCGCCGGCCGGTGCCCGTCGTGCCCGTGGCGCTGGGCCGGCTCTGGGGCAGCTGGTTCAGTCGCCGCAAGAACAACGGCATCCGCAAGATCCCCGGCCGCCTGTTGCAGCGGGTCCACGTGATCGTCGGCGAGCCGGTCCCGGCGCGCGACGTGACCGCGGCCCGCCTGGAGCTCTTGGTCAGAACCCTGCGCGGAGATCAGCGCTGACGTCGGGCCCGGCCGGGACGCCGCGCCCCGTCTTCAGCAGCCATTCGGCCAAAAGTTCCTCGCGGCTCCCGAACAGTCCCGGTCCCGGCCGTCCGGAAAAATACAGCGCCTCGAGGCGCACGCTGTCCGCGGCAGCGACGACGACGTGGACCCGGTTTGCCAGCGCCGCGCCGCCGTGCCCGGCGCCAAAAACGAGATTGGCGCTCGAAAGGACCGGCGGCGCGAGAATCGCGTCCAGCCAGACGAGCCCTGACGCAGACGAACTCGCGCGGTGAACCCAGCGTCCCGTGCGAATCAGGAGCCGCGAACCGCCCGGCGCAAATCTGATTTCCTCGATCGTCGCGGGCAGATCGAGCGCCGCCGTGCCCGGCCGGCCTTCGACCAGGCTGAACTGCTGCACGCGATTGTTCTGGTCGGCCAGCACGAGGTAATTGGCAAGCGGTGACGCCGCGAGGTGCCGTATTGCCGTGGCGCCACGCCAGACGGTTGCGACGGTCCAGTTGCCGCCCGGTTCCAGCGTCACGGCAACGAGAGCCCCGCTCTCGTTGCCGATGAACAGCCGGTCGTGCTCTACGAAGGCGATGCCCCTGTGCGGTTCGCCGAGCTCGAACCGCGCCTCGATTTCGCCGCTCAGCGTATCGACGAGGTGGGCTCGGTTCGCACTCAGGAGTGCCAGTCGCGATCCGTCGGGCGAAAAAGCCATGCGCTCGACGGGGTTGCCGGGCACCTGGATGAAGAAGGGTGCCGGCAAGCCGGTATCAGCCTGCCAGATACGAACAGAGTTGTCGGCGGCCGCGCTCGCGACCTTCTCGCCGCCCGGGCTGATCTCTATCAGCGTTACGGGATGGCCGTGCCCAAGGTAACTGACGCCCTCCGCTTCGGCCGAGAGCGCCTGCGGCGCACCGGTGGCCGGCAGCATGTGGACGTCACCCTGCCGGTCGCCGATCACGATCAGCCGGGCATCGGGTGTCGCGGCGACGGCCGAGTCGCCAGCCGGCGGCCAGAGCGGGTCGGCGGGGTTCATGCGCGGCGGCTCCGCCGGTGCCGGCATGGCCGGGGCACGCCAGAAACGGGCCTCGCTGGCGGCGCCGCCGGTCACGACGACCTGTTCGTCCGCGCTGAATGCAAGCGGGCTCGGCCGGTTCCGCGGACTGCCCGAGCCCAGCGCGGCGCCCAGACGCCGGCCGTCGGCCACGGCGAAGGTCTGGAATCCGTAGCCGCCGCGGCCCAGGATGGCTCGCGTGCCCGACGGCGAGAACGCAAGCTGCCAGCGACCTGCCCCGCTTTCGAGGACGAGCGGTTCCGCGGGCTCGTCGACGCGCCACAGACCGGCACCGGACTCGCCGAACACGACACCGATTGCGTCGCCACCGGGTGCCAGGCTGAGCTCGCTCGGCTGCGCGGCAAACGCGACCTGGGTGAGCAGTTCACCACTCGCGAAATCCCAGATTCTGACGGCACGATCGAAGTCCGCGACGGCAATGCGTGCCGCCCGGTCGTCCAGCGCGACGAGCGCGGGCGACCCGGCGATCGTGAGTTCGCCGACGACCGCGGCATCCGCGAGCGAGTAGAGCGTAAGGTGCGTGTCGGTATCGCCGCGCCGCCGGGTCAGGAGCCGGGTGCCGTCGGCGGTCAGGCGGCCGCCGGCATCCGCCGTACCGGCCGGCAGCTGCGCGACCCTCGCGCCCGTCGCCGTGTCCCAGAGATTCACCGTATCCTGGGTCGCGGTCACGAGCATGCGGGCGCCCTCACCAAGGCCGATCAGCCGTTCGACCTCGCTCACCGCGATTGCCCGTACGGGCTTCGCGAACGCGAGGTCCCAGATGCGCGCACTGTCGCTCTGCATTGCCCGCGCCACCGAGAACCGGCCGTCCCCGCTGAACCAGACGTTGTCGGTCTCGCGCTCTACCGGGTCGGGGATGTTGAGTCCGCGCTGGAAATCCTCGACGACCACCTGCGAATCGAGCTGCAGCCGCCAGCCGACTAGGTGCCCGGCGACGCCCAGTGCCTCGTCGCGAATGCTCAGGCTCCAGGTGCCGGTCACGGTTTCGCCGACGAGGTCCCGCAGGGCGTCGGCCGGGATGCGGATATCCTGGTTGGCCGACGCGCTGGCAACTCCCGGTACAACCTCGGCCGTGCGACCGGACGGCGCAATGACCTTGATGCGCAGGTCGCCGACCCGCGCGTGACTCAGGGTCAGCGTCAGTCCGACGCGCCCGACCTGGCCCTGCCGGTCGACGATGACCCGCCGCACCAGCGGCGATATCTCGAGCGCCGTGATCGTCCAGGGTTCGCGCTGCGCCAGACCCTGCGGGCCGAGTGACCATTGCGATACGCGGGCGTCGCGCGTCTCGGTCAGCAGCACGCTGCCCGGATTGAACACCATGGCACCGTAGTCACCGGCCGGCAGGCTCGCGAGCAGCTGCTGGTAGTCCGCGCCGATCAGCATCGCCGCGCGGCTGCGCCGCTGCGGTGTCGACACGACGAGCGACTCGAGCGTTGCGATCAGCGCATCGTCGCGGCGCTCCTCCCGCATGGCAGCGAAGGCCTGCCGGTCCCAGTACTCCGCGAGCATGTGATCCGGCAGTCGACCCGCGTCGGGCAGCTCGGCCGCATGCGCCGCGGCCTCGGTGACGATCGCGAGATCGGATGCGGCCTGTGCCCGCCGCTCGAGAAAGTTCCTGTACAGGTTCGTCGCCGTGTCCGTGTGCCCGGGAAAGGACGCGAAGTTGAGCCAGGCTTCCCGCGCCCTGGGCAATGGCGTCGTATCGCTCGTGAGCGTCTCGACGTAGGAACCCGGCAGCACCTGGGAATACCAGAACGGGATCGCGAGCAGAGCAAGCAAGACACCGGCGGCGATGGCGGGCGCGCGCCAGTTGTTCGGCAGGTTTTCGTTCGCCCAGCGGGCCGTGAACACCTGCGCGTAGACCCGGTTCCGCGGTACGAGCCTCCCGTCGTCGTCGATCGCGAGGAGGCCAATCGCGAGCAGGCGCCGCTGCAGGTCGGATCCGAGGTCGGTCTGGACCGTGATGCCCTTGCGAATGCGGCCGTAGAGATTGAGCAGCCGATCCGCGCGTTTGCGGTCGTTGACGACTTCGCGATGAATGTGACTCAGGTGGGGTTCGTTGTGCAGGGCATTGCGGCCCGTCAGCTGCCGCACGACGATCCGGTCGACCTCGTCTGCGACGTCGCTGCCCATGTCCTCCCGCGACACGGCCCGTGCGAGCTTCTGTGTCAGGTACGGCTGTCCCGACGTCCAGTAGTGGATGCGATCCAGCGCCTTCGCCGCCGCCTCCCGCGACAGGTTCAGCTCGGTCGCAAACAGCTCGAGCTGCTCGCGCGTGAAGTCCTCGAGCGCGACCGGCTGCGTGACATTGAAAGGCGACAGCTCGGGCTCGGCGATGAGGCTCAAGGGATCGCACTCCCCGAGCAGGACGAACGACAGGCGGCCGAACTCCGGGTCGGTCGCCCGCGCGTTGTGCGCTGCGCGAATGCTCGCGAGCAGCTGGTCGCCGAATTCCTGGCGGGCGATACACTGGACTTCGTCGATAAACACGACGACGCGATCCGGGATGTTCTGCAGCACGATTTCGCTGTAGAACTCGAGCAGTCGCTGCCGGTTACTCAGGATCGACTTGTCCTGCCACCATTCCTGCAGGTCGACCCGGATCCGGAGCTGCCGCAGGACCCGGTATGCCACGCTGTAGTACCAGCGGCCGGCATCACCACCTGCCTCGCGATCCCCGATCTGCTCGAGATCGAGTATTGCGACCTTGAAGCCGTTGTTCTCGAGCCTGGCCGCGGTTGCGGCAACGAGGCTCGACTTGCCGCTCCGGTACGGCGCGATGACGTGCGCGTAGCGCCCGCCCAGCAAGGTCTCGTAGAGGACGTCATCCGCGCTGCGCCGGATGTACCCGGCGCGAACGGCGTGCAGCGGCGCGCCGACGCTGAAGTACTCACCGCCGGAGTCGAGCTCGTGCCGCCGTGGCGCTTTCTGCTGCTTGTCCGAATCCTCGGCCATTACCGGTCCCGCGACGTCGCCCGGGACCTATTCTCGGGGAATTGCCGGGTGATCGCCAGCGACGGGCGCACGCTACACTAGGGTCCGCATGACAGAAACGCTGCTCCTGAAAAAAGACCTGTTCGGCGAGATCCGGCTGTCCGGCACGGGGCGCCGGGCCGAGATCGTTCGCGACGTGGCG
Organism: Woeseiaceae bacterium; assembly: GCA_033721115.1. GTDB lineage: Bacteria > Pseudomonadota > Gammaproteobacteria > Steroidobacterales > Woeseiaceae > UBA1847. The sequence continues at coordinate 8,432 of JAWWBD010000046.1, forward strand.
CCCGCGTCGCCCGCGATCCGGTGGCTGGCCCGGGCGCTTTTACGCCGCGAGGCACGGGCGCTCGCCGCCCTCGACGGGGTCCCCGGCGTTCCCGGCATCGGCCGGATCGAGCGCGACCGCATGACCCGCAGTTACCTGCCCGGCACGCCGCTGCACCGGGCCCGGCCGGCCGATGCGCACTACTTCGCCGATGCAGCCCGGCTCCTCCGGCGCATGCACCGGCGCGATGTCGTGCACAACGACCTCGCCAAGGAACCGAACCTGCTCGTCCTCGACGACGGCGGTCCTGCGTTCGTCGACTTCCAGCTGGCCTGGCACGCGCGCCGGCGCGGCCGACTGTTCCGCGCACTGGCTTTCGAGGACATCCGGCACCTGCTGAAACACAAGCGCACCTACCGTCCCGATCTGCTCACCGCGCGGGAGCGCAGGATCCTCGAAAACCCGGGTTGTCTCGCGCGGACCTGGCGCCGTACGGTCAAGCCTGCCTACCTGTTCGTCACGCGCGGATTGCTCGGCTGGGCCGATCGGGAAGGCGCGGCCGACCGTGGCAGCCGCTCCTGAGCGCCGCTATACTCGGCACCGCGCAACTCGAGGGCCCGCACCGTTGGACTACTGCCATCAGCACAACCTGGTCAGGCCGGAAGCGGCCGGCGCGGAACGCAGGTACGGCATCCGCGTAACGCTACCGCCGGGCGACAGCCTGCGGAAGGTCCTGGGCGACGACTGGGAACGCCTGCACTGGTACCCGAGCGAGGCCGAGCGCGACCGCGCCTTCGAAAAGATGGCAGCGCGGCACGGCTATTACCGGAAGTCGGATACGCCGACCCAGGTCCTCGAGAAAATCGTCCGCTGAAGCGGCTGCCGGTCAGGGCAGGTCGTCGATCAGGTCCGGGTCCTTGACGGGTTCGATCAGGTCCTGTGCGTTGACACCCAGGAGCAGCGCCGTCGCGCTCGCCGTGTAGATCGACGAGTAGGTACCGACCAGGATGCCGACGATCAGCGCAATCGAGAACGGCCCGATCGATTCACCGCCGAGCGAGAACAGCGCAACGAGCACGAGCAGCGTGGTGATGCCCGTGATCAATGTCCGGGCCAGTGTCTCGTTGATCGATATGTTGATCGACTCCTCGGCAGACACGCCCCGCAGCTTGAAAAAGTTCTCGCGAATGCGATCGAATACGACGACCGTGTCGTTCAGCGAGTAGCCGATCACGGCGAGCACGGCGGCGATGACCGTCAGGTCGAAGGGCAGCCGGAACGTCGCGAAAAAACCAACGGTCACGATGACGTCGTGCGCGAGCGCTGCGACCGCGCCCGCCGCGAACTTCCACTGGAAGCGAATCATGACGTAGACGAAGATCAAGAGCAGCGCAAAGATCATCGCCAGCGCGCCGCGTTCGGCGAGCTCCCGACCCACCTGCGGGCTCACGGACTCGATGCGTTTGAGCTCGACGTCGGAAACGCCTATTGCCACCGCGTTCCTCAGCGCTTCGCGCAGCGCGTCCGGATCGCCCTCCTGCGGCGGCAGGCGCACGAGCACCTCCGTCTCCGCACCGAAGATCTGCACCTGGGCATCCTCGAAGCCGCGGCTCGCGAGATTGCTCCGGATCGCCTCGATGTCGGCGGGTTCGCGATAGCCGACCTCGAGCAGGATGCCGCCCGTGAAATCGATGCCGAACTCGAGCGGCGGATCGTGCATGACGAACGAGGCGATCGAGACAAGCACCACTGCCGCGGAGACGAAGAGCGCGACTTTCCGGCGTGTTGCGCCGAGAAAGTTGATACTGGTTTTTTCCTTGATCAGTCGCATCGCGGGATCCTAGACGGGCAGCGTTTTGAGCTTGCGGCCGCCGAAGGCCAGGTTGACGATGACCCGTGTCCCGACGATCGCGGTGAACATCGACGTCAGGATGCCGATCATCAGCGTGATCGCGAACCCCTTGATCGGCCCGGTGCCGAGCGCGAGCAGCACGATCGCGGCGATCAGCGTCGTGATGTTTGCATCGGCGATCGAGGACAACGCTTTCTCGTAACCCGAATTGATGGCGGCCTGCGACGAGGCACCCGCGGACAACTCCTCGCGTATTCGCTCGAAGATCAGGACGTTTGCGTCGACCGCCATGCCGACCGTGAGGACGATGCCCGCGATGCCGGGCAGCGTCAGTGACGCGCCGAGCATGGACAGGACCGCCACGATGAACACGAGGTTCGACAGCAGTGCCACATTGGCGACCATCCCGAACCAGCGGTAGTAGACGGCCATGAAGACGATGACGGCGATGAAACCGATCTGGATGGCACGGAAGCCGCGATCGATGTTTTCCTGGCCGAGCGTCGGCCCGATCGTGCGCTCGTCCACCTTGTAGACGGGCGCGGCGAGCGCGCCTGCGCGGAGCAGCACGGCGAGGTCGCGGGCCTCGATCGGCGTGAGCCCTGTGATCTGGAAACGGTTCTTGAATACGCCGCGGATCGTGGCCGTGTTGATGATCTCCTCGGTCTTGACCTTGGTCCTGACCAGCTCGCCGCCGCGGCGCACGGTTTCCTCCCGCCACTCGATGAACACGGTCGACATCAGGTTGCCCACGTTTTCCTGCGTCGTTCGCAGCATGCGCTCGCCGCCGGCGGAGTCGAGCGTGATGTGGACGGCGGGTGCTCCTTCCGGGGTGAACCCGGATTTCGCATCGACGATCTCGTCGCCCGAGGCGATGACCTCGCGTTTGAGGTTCTGGCCGGGTTCGTTGCCGCGGCCCGGGTAGAAGCGCGTACCGGGCAGGTCGCCGGACGGGTCGACGAGACGGAATTCGAGCGTCGCGGTCGCGGTCAGGATCTTCTCGAGCTCGGTCGGATCCTGGACACCGGGCAGCTGCACGACGATACGATCGACGCCCTCGCGCTGCACCAGGGGTTCGGCGACGCCCAGCTGGTCGACGCGATTCCGGAGCGTCGTCATGTTCTGCTCGATTGCGAAGTCCTGCCGCTCGCGAATCTGGGCCTCGCTCATGCGTACCGACAGCGTCCGGCTGTCCGGGTTGACCGAGAGCAACACGTCCGGATCCGCGTCGGTGATCAGCTGCCGGGCCGCCTCGAGGTCCGCGTCGCTCGTGACCCGCACCGTGACGATGCCGTCATCGAGGTCCGCGCGATGCCGGATGCGCGCGTCGCGCAGCCGCTCGTGGATGTCCTGCTCGTAGGACCGCATCCGGTTCTCGATCGCGGTCTCCATGTCGACCTCGAGCAGCACGTAAACGCCGCCTCGCAGGTCGAGCCCGAGGCTCATCGGGTCGAGGCCCAGCGTCCGCATCCACGCCGGCAGGCGCGGCGCGAGCGTCAGCGCGACGTTGGCTTCGCCACCGTAGCGCGTGCGCAGGCGTTCGCCCGACTGCTGCTGCTCCTCGACCGAGTCGAAGCGGATGACGACGCGACCGTCTTTAAGATACGCCGCTTCCGGCGTGACGCCGTCCGCTTCGAGCGACGCCACGAACCGCTGGACGTCCGCCTCGGTCATCGTGCCCGCCTCGGCGTCCGCGATCTGCACCGCCGGCGCCGTGCCGTAGAGATTGGGCAGCGCGAACAGGATGCCCGTCAGCAGCACGAGCAGCACGAGCACATTGAGCCATGTGGGATAGCGGTTCATTGCCGAGGCGTGGCCGGTCGTCAGGCGTTATCGAAGGTGTCCTTGGGGACGACCTGGGACACGCTCGCCCGCTGCATCTTGATCTCGGTGTTCTCCGCGATCTTCACGACGACATAGTGTTCGCTGACGCCGGTGATCTTGCCGAGAATACCCCCCGCCGTCAGGATCTCGTCGCCGACCTTGAGATTCGCGACCAGCGCGGCGTGCGCTTTCTGTTTTTTCTGCTGGGGCCGGATGAGCAGGAAATAAAACGCAACGAAGATGATGATCATCGGCAGCAGGAAGCCGAACGGGTCGGCCTGCTGCTGCGCTTGCGCGTATGCGTTTTCGATGAAGAAATCCATGATTCTTCCTGTGATTCGATGGGGGTTCCGGGGTTCCCCGGAAAAAATCAGCGCGCATTATGGCACAGAGCAAAGACATGCGGGCGTCCGCGCGAATCGCAAGGGGCGGCCGCCGGGCCGCAGCGACCAGCCGCTCAGCCCGCGTAGGCGGACCCGAGCCGCGCGACCTCCCCCGCCAGCGTGCCGCCTTCGATCGCCCCCCGAAGCGTCGCCATAAGTTTCTGATAATAATGAAGATTATGAATCGTCGCGAGCCGCGGGCCGAGAATCTCGCCGCATTTCTCGAGGTGCCGCAGGTAGGCGAGGCTGTAGTGGCGGCAGGTGTAACAGGCACAGTCGGGATCCGGCGGCTCGGTCGAGTCGGCGAACCTGGCGTGCCGGAACTTGACGACGCCCCGGCTGGTGAAGAGCTGGCCGTTCCTCGCGTGGCGTGTCGGGATCACGCAGTCGAACAGGTCGATGCCGCGGGCGACGGCGCCCGCGATGTCCGCGGGCGTGCCTACGCCCATCAGGTAGCGCGGCGCCGCGGCCGGCAGCTTCGGCTCGAGGTGCTCGAGCACGGCATCGCGTTCGGCCTCGGGTTCGCCCACGGCCAGCCCGCCGACCGCGTAGCCGTCGAAGCCGATGTCGACGAGCCCGGCGAGCGACGCGTCGCGCAGGGCCGGGTAGACGCCGCCCTGGACGATGCCGAACAGCGCTTCGCCGCGCTCCGGTTCCGCGTCTTTCAGCGCATCGAAGCGCGCACGGCTGCGCGCGGCCCAGCGCAGCGAGCGCTCCATGGATTCGCGGGCTTCGGATTCCGTCGCCGGGTAGGGCGTACACTCGTCGAAGATCATCGTGACGTCCGCATCGAGGTCGTGCTGCACCTCCATCGAGCGCTCCGGCGTCAGGAACACCTCGTCGCCATCGACCGGGGAACGAAACCGCACGCCCTCCTCGTCGAGCTTGCGCATCGCGGCGAGCGAGAAGACCTGGAAGCCGCCCGAGTCGGTGAGAATCGGCCCCGGCCAGTTCATGAAGCGGTGCAGCCCCTGGTGCCTGCGGATGACGGGCGTGCCGGGCCGCAGCATCAGGTGAAACGTGTTGCCGAGGATGATCTCCGCCCCGTCGGCCGCGACCTCTTCGGGCGTCACGCTCTTGACCGTGCCGTAGGTGCCGACCGGCATGAAGGCGGGCGTCTGCACGGTGCCGCGGCGAAAACCGAGGACGCCACGCCGTGCCGCGCCATCGGTCGCCAGGATATCGAACTTCATGCGCATGCCTCGGGCAGCAGGAACATCGCGTCGCCGTAACTGAAGAACCGGTAGCGCTCGCGCACCGCGTGCGCGTAGGCCGCGAGGATGCGCTCGCGGCCCGCGAAGGCCGCCACCAGCATCAGGAGCGACGAGCGCGGCAGGTGAAAATTCGTCAGCATCGCGTCGACGGCCCGGAACCGGTAGCCGGGCGTGATGAAGAGCTCGGTCTCGCCGGCGAAAGGTTCGACCCTGCCGCCGGCGGCCGCGGCCTCCAGCGCGCGCACCGAGGTGGTGCCGACCGCGACGACGCGGCCGCCGCCGGCGCGGGTGCGCTCGACCGCGTCAGCCGTCTCTGCATCGACGACGACGCGCTCCGCGTGCAGCCGGTTCGCGCTGACCTGTTCGTGCCGGAGCGGCTGGAACGTGCCGGCGCCGACGTGCAGCGTCACCCAGGCATGACGTACGCCGGCGGCCCGCGTTTCCTCGAGCATCGCGGCGTCGAAATGCAGGCCGGCGGTCGGCGCCGCGACCGCGCCGGGAGTCCGCGCGTAGACGGTCTGGTAGCGCTCGATATCCGCCGCCTCGGCCGGCCGGGCGATGTAAGGCGGCAGCGGCACCTCGCCGGCCTGCTCGAGCACCTCGTCGACGGGCGCATCGAACTCGATTTCATAGAAGCCGCCGACCCGGCCTGCCACGCGTGCAGAGGCGCCGCCAAAGTCGAAGGTCATGCCGGCCCTGGGCGACTTGCTCGCCCTCACCTGTGCCAGGGCGACGCGCTCGGCCGTGATGCGCTCGACCAGGACCTCGATGCGACCGCCGGTCTCCTTCCGCCCCTTGAGCCGCGCCGGAATGACCCGCGTGTCGTTGAAGATCAGCAGGTCACCGTCACTGAGCAGGCGCGGCAATGCGTCGAACTGCCGGTCGACGAGGCCGGCACCGACCTCGAGGAGCCGCGCATCCCGGCGCTCTGCCGGCGGATGCCGGGCGATCAGCTCGTCCGGGAGCGCATAATCGAAGTCCGCGATCTGCATGGGCGCGCATGGTAGCAGAGACCCGTGCCGCCGCCTCCGGCGCCGGCGCGGGCTCGTGCGCGCCCGGGGTCAGGTCCGCTCGGGCGGCGGGAGCGGGCGCCGCGGCGGCACCGCACGGACCGGAGCGACCGGCGGCCGGCCCGGCAGCAGGCTGCCCTGCAGGTCCTCCGGGATCGCCACCTCGAGCTTCCTCCGCTTTTTCTCGCGCATGATGTCGAGGGTGAGTTTCTCACCGGGTGCGTAGGAGCCGAGGATGCGCATCGCGTGGCGCACCGAGGTCGGCCTGCGCCCGTCGATCGCCTGGATCACGTCACCGTCCTCGAGCTTGAGGATGTCCGATTCGGGTGCACGCACGACGAGGATGCCCTCGTCCGTGCCGAAGTAGCGGCCGAGGCCCTCGTTCAGTTCCACGAGTTCCATGTCGCCCCAGCCCGCGCTGGTCCAGTTCAGGACGAAGCGGTTCTTGAGATCGCCCGCGACTTCGGGAATGACGTGCAGGCCCGGCACGTCGACCAGGTGCCCACCCTGCGGCCCGCCATGAAACCCGAACGCGTGCACGCCGACCGGCTTCGGCTCGACCTCGACCCGGCCGACCTTGCCGTCGCGCAGGTACTCGATCTCGATCACGTCGCCGGGTTCCACGCCCGCCATGAAATCGAGCAGCTTCTGATTGGCCGCGACGGCCGCGTCGGCCGCGAGGCGCTCCTCGTTCACCGCCGTGATCACGTCACCGGCCCGCAGGCCGGCTTCGCTGGCCGCACTCCCCGGCGTCACGCCGACGACGGCGACGCCCTCGACCGGGCCGTCGTCGCTGTCCGCGCCGATCGTCACGCCGAGCCGCGGCTTGCCGCCGCCGATGAGCTCGATGCGTTTCTCGATCCGGTGCATCTCGGGCAGGCGCTCGGTCGAGAGCTCCGCGATCCGGCGCGCGGCCTCGGCCATCTGCGCCTCGGCCTCGGCGAGCCTGCGCTGCACCTCGGCCTCGCGGCTCTCGTAGTCGCGGGCCTGGCGTTCGGCTTCCGCGCGGACGCGGGCTTCCTCGTCGCCCTCCTGGGCGCCGGCACCGGCGGCGCCGAATACGAGCGCCGCGGCAGGGATCAGGTACACCAGTTTGTTCATTTGCGTGGCTCTCCTCGGGTCAGTAAGCGGTCGCCTGCGCCTGTGCGTAGCGCAACCGGACCAGCGATTTCATCAACCTGACGCGTTCGCGCCAGAACAGTTCTTTTTCGTCGGCGGTCAGCGAGACCGCCGGGTCACTCAGGTGGAAGTCGATCGCCGCGATGCGGTCCTCGATCTCCGAAATCGGTGCAACCGTGCCGGCGCGCACCACTTTCGGCTCGGCCGGCAGGAGCCTGAGGTCGCTCTCGAGCTGCCGTGATTCGACCATCAGTGCCTGCAGCGCCGTCAGCGGGACCTGGTTGGTCTGCTCGGTCACGAGCGGCTCGGTCCGTGCCTCCGGAGCAGGCACGTACAGCCGCGGCACGAGCAGCACGGCGAGCGCAACCGCGGCGGCGAGCCCTGCGCCACCCACCCAGGTGCCGACCCGTCGCGCTGCCGGGCGCCGGAACAGGCCCTCGGCCTCCGCCTGCGCGCGGATGCGCTCCCAGACGACCCGCGGCGGCATCGCCTGCGGCAGCTCTTCGAGCTTGTGCCGCAGCATCTCGCGTTCGTCGCAAGTCAGTCCGCAGATCATGTCATCTTCCGTCTCCCGTCGCGTCATCTCAGATACTCGTGAGCGCCGCCGTCGCGCCGCCCTCGTCCTCGCAGAAATGCGTCAGCATCGGTCGCAGGCGCTGGTAGGCGCGCGACAGCTGCGATTTCGAAAAACTCTCGGTCCGTCCCATCAGTTCCGCGATCTCCTTGTGCGTGAATCCCTCGACGTCGTGCAGCCA
>JAWWBD010000047.1:0-16473 GCA_033721115.1 Woeseiaceae bacterium
GAGGTGGAACTCGCAGAGGCCCGCGAGGTAATGGGAAGCGACCCGCCGTACCTCTTGAACGGCGGCATCCTGAATCCGCGGCAGTTCGAGATCATCGCACCGGTCTGGACCGAGTCGATCGTCGACGACGGCCTGTTCGGCTTCGATCCGCAGGCGGCGGAAGAGCAGACCCGCGCCGACCTGCTGGGCTTCGTTGCCATCCATCTCGATTTCGTGATGTTCCACGATCGCCTGTTGTCGAACATCCGCAGCGCCGTGTTCGTCCTGCTATTCATGCTGATCGTATTCGCGCTCTACGGGCGGCGCGCACTGCGGAAGGCCCTGGCATCGATCTCCGACCTGCAGGAGCCGATCCGGGAGCTGGCGCGCGGCAACCTCGACGTCAAGTTTCAGCCTGCTCAACACCGGGAAATTTCCGATATCGTCGAGGCGCTCGAGACGACGGCCTCGGCGCTGAGCGAACGCGATGCGGCGCTACGGGATCTTGCCAACCACGACAGCCTGACGGGGCTGCTGAACCGGCGGCGTTTCGTCGAGGAACTGCGCAAGGAAGTCGTCGGTGTGATCCGCGACGGTCACACGAGCGCACTGTTGTTCATCGACCTCGACCAGTTCAAGTATATCAACGACGCCTGCGGGCACCCGGCTGGCGACCGCCTGATCCGGAAAGTGGCCGACGAGCTGAGGCGCAGCGTACGGCGGCACGACAAGATCGCCCGGTTCGGCGGCGACGAGTTCGCGATCCTGCTGTGCCACACCGATGCGCAGGGTGCGCAGGCCTCGGCCGCGGCGATCCTCGGCAACATGCGCCGGCTGGCGCATATCGAGGACGGGCGCGTCTTTCACGTCCACTGCTCGATCGGCATCACGATGCTGGCCGGCGACGACCTGCACCACGACGAACTCATCAACCAGGCGGATATCGCCTGTCGCGAAGCAAAGTCAGCCGGCCGCAACCGGACGACGATCTATACGCAGTCCGAGGACTCCGACGCACGCAAGCAGGCCGATGTCGGCTGGATGAACAGCCTGCGCAAGGCGGTCGACGACGACGAGTTCGAACTGAGGTTCCAGCCCATCAACCGGATTGATACCGGAGAAACCACGCACCACGAGGTACTGATCCGCCTGCGGACCGACGACGGGCAACTCGTCTCGCCGGACGCATTCCTGCCCGCCGCGGTGCGCTTCGGCCTGATGTCCGAGATCGACTTCTGGATAATCCGGCATGCCGCGAAGGCATACGCGGAGCATTCCGGCGGGGGCCGGCAAATCAGGCTCGCCATCAACCTGTCCGCCAATGCGTTCGAGAACGACGATCTCGTGGCATTCGTCGACAAGATGTTCAAGCGCCACGACGTCGATCCGGGCAACATCATCCTCGAGGTCACGGAGAGCCTTGCCATCCGGCGCCCGGTGCACGTCGACCGGCAGATTGCTGCGCTGCGCGACATGGGCTGCCAGTTTGCGCTGGACGATTTCGGAACCGGCTACAGCTCCTTCAGCTATCTCCAGAAACTGCAGTTCGACTACATCAAGATCGACGGCACCTTCGTGCAGGACCTGCTCGACAATCCCGTGGACCAGAAGATGATCCGGCTCATCGCGGAGATCGGTAAGGAAGCCGGCATGCAGACGATTGCCGAATACGTGCAGAATGCCGAGTCACTCGCGTTGCTGGGCGATCTCGGCGTCGACATGGCGCAAGGTTACTTCGTCGGCAAACCCGGCAAGAAGCCGCGCTTCCGCACGACGCCCATCGCGCTCGCATCGCGTCGCGCGCGCCGCTCGCCGGCCTAGCGCCGGGCGGCAGCGCATTTACAATGGACACATGCGCACGCCCAGGATCGCTTTACTGCTCTGCCTGCTCTTCGTTTCCGGCTGCAGCCCGCTGACGCTTTTGAGCGCCGTCAGCAGCGCCGAGCATTACGAGCGCAGTGCCGACATCGCTTACGGACCCGATCCCCGCCAGCGCCTCGACGTCTACCGCCCGCTGACGGCGCAGCCCGACGCGCCACTCGTCGTGTTTTTCTACGGCGGTGCCTGGCGCAAGGGCGACAAGGCGGAATTCCGCTTCGTCGCGAGTTCGCTGACGCGCGCGGGCTACGTCGTTGTCCTGCCCGACTACCGGCGGTTCCCGGAGGTCCGCTTCCCGGCATTTGTCGACGACGGCGCGGCCGCGGTCGCCTGGGCCGCCGCGAATGCCGGCGCCTACGGCGCGGATCCGACGCGGCTCTACCTGATGGGGCACTCGGCCGGCGCACACATTGCCGCGCTGCTGGCGCTCGACGATCGTTACCTGGAGGCGGCGGGACTCGGGTCCGGTGCCGTCGCGGGGCTCATCGGCCTGTCGGGGCCCTACGATTTCCTGCCGATCGAGGACGGCTACCTGACCGAGCTGTTCCCGGAAGCCACGCGCCCGGCCAGCCAGCCGATCAATTTCGTACACCCGGGCGCGCCGCCTGCGCTGTTGATCCACGGCGGGGACGACGATCTCGTCGAAGCCGGGAACAGCGAGCGGCTGGCGGGGCGACTCATGGCCGAGGGCGTGCCGGTCACGCTGCACAATTACGCGGGGGTCGGGCACGGCCGGGTCGTCGTCGCGCTGTCGCCGCCGCTGGATTTCATTGCGGCGACACTCGACGACTGCATCGACTTCATCGATGCAAACGAGCGCCGGCGCTCAGGCGAGGCAGAGACGGACCCTTGACCACGCAGCGGGAAACTGGTCCCGGCAGGCAGCGATGCGCTTCTTCTCCAGTGCCTCGAGCGCGCCCAGCGCAGCATCGAACGCCGGAGTGCGTTCCGACGCTGCCAGCTCATCGGTGCAGGCCGTGAGCCGCTCCAGGCCGGTCACGGCATCCTGGTGGGTGCCGAGGATGTCGTGCAGGGATTGCACTGCGGCGATGGCCCGGCGCCAGCGCCGCGTCTGTACCGTCCCGAACAGCTCGAGCAGGTAGCGCAGCCGCTTCGCGATGATGCGCAGCGCGTGCAGCTCCGCAGCCGTCGCCGCCGCGCCCAGTGCATCACCGCGCGCGATCACGCGGGCCGCGATCGCCGTGACGCGGTCGGCTGCGGCGGCTTCGATCGTGGGTGCGTCGAAATCCCTTGTCGCGCTGCCGTCCGCGATGAATGCGCGAAAAAGCGCCATGAGTGACCGGTACCGGTCGCACGGGAAGACCGTGTCGAGCAGCTCGTGCGCCGCGACCTGCGCCTCGCGCAGCTGGCGCTCGACCGCGTCGAGCTCGGCCACCGTCTCGGCCGGAAGCAGCGCCGCATGCACCTGATAGTCGTGCATCCCGACGTCGGCGTCCCGCGCGACTCCGAGGCGACGCGCGAGCCACCGGAACTCTTTCTCGAGCGGGCGCGCCGGGACGAGGTCCCGGAACTCGCGGAGCAGGGCACGGATCCGCCGGGTCGCCACGCGCATCCCGTGCACGCCCTCCGGGTCGATACCTTCCCACGCAACCGGCTCCTGCGCCGCCAGGATTCGTGCCTGCCCTGAAAGCTCCCGGAACAGGAGGTCAGTGACCCGGTCGTGACGGGTGAGCTTGCGGCCGGGGATTTCTGCATCCGCTTCAGGCACGACAAACCCGCCGGCCAGCAGGCCGCGATCGAACTTGCCCATCCGCGCCGGCACGAGTCCCGTACCGGCCGCGAGCAGCTCCGCCGCGGCCTGCAGTCGAGCGACGGGTCCGGTCACGAGTTCGAGTTCGAGCTCGGTGAATGCGAGGCGTCCCGCTGCGCCGGCGCGCGGCCGGTGCGGCCGGATAACGGTCTCGTCGACATCGAGCCGGAACTCGCTGTCCGGAGCGTCCCGGTGCCGGAGATGCCAGCTCTTGCGGCGCGTGCGGACGCTGAACAGTTTGCGACCCGGCGCCGGCGCGCCGAGCTCGGCGAGCCGGTTCGCGACCGGCCCCGGTGGTAGCAAGTCGGCGGGCGCATCGCCGAGCGCCTGTTCGACCTCGTCGCGCACGAAGACGGGGCCCCCGGCGCCGTCCAGTGACTTGAGTGTGAGCATCGTGTCGCTGCCGCGCTGGCGGCGGCGAAACGCGACGCCATGACGATAAAGGGTCCAGTCGCGGGTGTCGTAGTAGGTGTCGAGCTGCAGGGCCGGCTGGCCTGCTTCCGCCTCGATGCCGGCCGTCGCCAACGCCGCGAGCGCGGCGTCGACCTGCCCGGGCCGGCGCACCAGGAATTTCGCCTCGATTTCGGCCACGCTGTCGGTTGCCGCTGGTCTCCGGGAAGGGGGCGCCAATATCGCATCGCGGCCAAATCCCGTCAAAAGCAGCGTTTTTCGGGCCAGAAGGGGGCCGCAGGGCCGGTTGACAAAACTTTCTTTTGTAATCAATATCCTGACCAGCAGGTAAAATCTGCCGATCGACAACAACGACAACAAGACCCGAGGGAGACCAACATGATTCGACTGACCCTGCTCGCCGCGGCTGCGGTGCTGCTCGTGCCCGACCTCGTCCCGGCCGCTGACCACGAAGCGCCGGGACCGCTCACGAGCGTCTGGATCGTCGTGCCGAAAGCCGGCCAGGCGGCCGAATTCGAAACGGCCGTCGAGGACTATATGGCCTGGCGCGCCGGGGTGAACGATTCCCGCGTTTGGAACGTGTACACGCCCGTCGTGGGCCACAACCTCAATGTCTACCAGTTCCGGTCCTGCTGTCACCAGTGGGCCGACCAGGACGCCTATGTTGCAGAGGCGAACGAAAAGGGCTTCGGACCGAAGTTCGGCGAGATGGTCGGTCCCTACGTCGACCACCTGCATCGGTACTTCGAGTACAACGACTGGGAAAACAGCCACTGGCCGGACGATGAATCGACCGCCGGACCGTACTATGGCGTGACGACCTGGACCTGGAAAATGGGCGTGGGCCCCGGACCGGAGAATGCGCGCAAGGAGCTGAGCCAGATGGCAATCGCCGAGGGCTGGGGCGAAGCCGGCAACCACTGGATCTGGCTGTCCCGGGTCGGCGGCAAATCAACGCTCGCCGTCGTCACACCGTTCTCGGATTACGCCGACATGCAGCCGCCCGAGCAGAGCTTTTTCGATTTCATCAGCGACAAGATGGGTTCGGAAGAGGCCGCTGAAGCCCTGTTTACACAGTTCGGCGCCGGTTTCTCAGACTCTGACTACACGGTGTGGTGGCACCGCCCGGAACTGTCCTCGGCCGCTCCTGACTGACGGTGACTGCCGGCGGCCTGCGGTTACCGCGGGCCGCCGGCGCTGAGCCGCGAGCGCAGCCACACGGCCGCGCCGGCGAGTGCCGCCCCCGCGACGACCCAGTAAATCCATGCGGACGCTGCGTCTGAACCGGCTTCCGGCGTCCCGGCGCCGGCCTGGTCGTCGGTCCCGTGGCCCTGTTGCTGCTCCGCATCCGGATCGACCGTGATCATGTAGCCGGTGACCGGGTCGAACTCCTGGTAGGCTTTGGGGCTGATGTCCTCGTCGCCGGCAGCTGCCGGACCGGCCCACAACAGGCCGGCAACCAGGCCCCCGGCAAGCAGCCGGCCGACCACGCGGCGTCCGGCCGCAGGCGCGGCAACGTCTCTCTTCCTGTCAGCAGTCGGCCGGCTCACTGTACCTTCATGTAGTCCGGTATGTCGGGCGGCCCCTCGAAGACGTAGCGGGTTTCGAGCGGCCGGCCGGGCCAGGTGGCCGGGCCGACGACCGCGCCGCCGATCTCGCTCGCGAGTTCGGGCAACAGGTGCACGGTTTCGCCGCCGATGACCGTCATCAGCACCTTGACCTGCGGTATATCGTCGCGGGCGACGTTGAGCATGTCCTGGTCCAGGACCACGAAGTCGGCGAGCTTCCCGGCTTCCAGCGAGCCGAGGTGGTCCTCGCGCAGCACGTAGTACGCACCCCAGATCGTCAACGCCTTGAGCTGGGTCATCAGGTCGGTACCTTCCTCGGGCGCAAGAACGAGGTCGACGCCCGAGTTGTAGCGCGTCATGCCGACCCAGAGGTTGTAAAACAGGAAATGCGGCAGTGCACGGTCGACCTCCTGCGTGTTCATGATGCCGGCCTTGGTCACGCTGGCGCGCGGTACCGCGAGATGCAGGTACTCGGCACCATAGTTCCGGAGCCGGTACGACGCATCGTAGCCGGTGCGGTTCTCCCAGATCACGGTGTTGATCATCGACACCATCATGCCGAGCTTTTTGATACGCGGTAACTGGTCCGGACGCGGCGCACCGGAAGCGTGGTCGAAGGCATGGCGTTTCGCACGGATTTCCTCGAGCGTGAAGCCCGCCGCCGCGCTCTGCTCTTCGATCACGTCGAGCAGGTGGTCGATGTCCTTGTCGCCGCCGGAATGCATGGCCGCGATGCGGCCGCCGCTCCGGACGATGTCTTCCTTGACCCGGCGGCCGTCGTCGCCGGGCTCGAGACGGCAGTCTTCCTGCGACTTGACCCGCTCGGAGGCCGGCAGGGTCGTGCAGTTACCGCCCGAACGTTCGCCGTGCGCGCCGATGTTCCAGAGATGGTCGGTGCCGTTGCCGAGCAGGGCGGAGACCAGCCGGATCGTCTGGTAATGCAGGTCCGGGCCCGTATAGCTCCAGGCGAAGCGGCCGGGCATGCGGCCCTGTTCGTCCAGCATGCGGAGCGCCTTCAGGTTGCCGATCGTGTAGGGCGAAGAGCCGTACACCGTGACGCCGTGGGCGGCCCACAGCTCCATCTGCGCCTTCAGGAGTTCCGCATTGAGGTCGACCTTGCCGTGCAGGATGACGTCAGGCTCGAGCTGGCGACCGGTCGGGCCCCGGTTGCCGCGGCCCTCGACCTTCTGCTCGGGAAACACGCGCTGTGCTTCCTCCAGCGCGCGCGTGTTGACGAGCCCGTCGACCCAGCTGTTCTTGACGCGCACGGGGTTGTCCGGCGCGATCTCGTCCAGCCGTTCGCGGGTGATCTGCGGCAGGAATTTCGGGAACAGCTCGGGCATGTACTCGAAGTTGCCGCCCCAGTCCGAGCTGAACAGGATCCATTGCCCCGGCTCGGCCCTGGCGACGGCCGCGGCGAGCGCATCTTCCCAGTTCGCGAGCTGTTCTTCCGCGTCGCCCTCCATGAAATGCACCACGAGGTGCTCGTTGCCTTCGGGGAATACGTGATTGAGTCCCGTGGGCTCGGTCCACGCCCAGTCGGTCGGGTGTTCGTGGGTGAGGATGAACCCCGGGAATACCGTGCGACCGTCGAGGTCGATACGCTCGGTCGCGGGCCCGGCGAGGGCGAGGATGTCGTCGTCCTCGCCTATGGCGAGAATCCTGTCGTCGCGTACGGCCATCGCCTCGGCGATCGTGCCCGGGCTGGACGAAAACGATGCGTCGTCCATGGTCACGATCTTCGCGTTGAAAACGATCATGTCGGGATAACCCAGCGTGCCGGCGACGCGGTCGCCCTGCGCCCATGCGAAGGTCGGAACGACTGCAAGTAACAGGCATAGGTTTATGATTTTCTTACCCTTCATCGATACTCTCCAGTACTCTGTGCGGGACCCGGGCGCGATCCGGCATTGTGTCGCAGATAGACGGCGCCCGCCACCGGTCCGATAGGCTATAGTTTCGCGACGCTTTCGTCCGTAATGGATTCACGCGGCAGGTTGTGCGGCGCCCGGGGCGCCGCTGGTAGAATCCCGCGCGGCTCCATCGCAGCGCACAGACACGGAGGTCACTCATGGCCGGCAAGAACATCCTGGACACCAAGCGGGGCCGGCTCGGCACCTTCGGCCTGCTGTACGTCAGCGAAGGTATACCGCTCGGTTTCGCCGCCGTCGCGATGGCCGCCTACATGCGCCGGGAGGGCGTCGACGTTGCGCAGATCGGCGTCTTCGTCGCGATGTTCTACCTGCCGTGGGCGTTCAAGTGGGCCTGGGCGCCGCTGGTCGATCTCGTGGGCCTCAAGCGCTTCGGCGGCCGCAAGGCGTGGATCGTCCTCTGCCAGGTCCTGATGATCGTCACGCTCGGCGCCATCGCGCAGATCGATCACCGGAACTATTTCGATCTGTTAATCACGCTGGTGATCATCCACAACGTGTTTGCGGCGACCAACGACGTCGCCATCGATTCGCTCGCCGTCAACGCGTTGCATCCGGAAGAGCGCGGGCAGGGCAACGGCTTCATGTTTGGCGGTGCCTATCTCGGACAGGGGCTGGGCGGCGGCGGCGCGATGTTCATCACCGACCGCTTCGGATTCGACGTCTCGTTCACGTACGTCGCGCTGTTGTTGACCGGGGTGCTGCTGTTCACCCTGTTTTTCGTGAAGGATCCGACGCTCACGGCGGCGGTGTCCGCCAAAACGGGTGACGTCTGGCGCAAGTTCAAGGCGGCACTGGGGACGTTCCTGGCCGAGCTCAGGACAGGGTTCTTCCGCTCCGGTCCCGGCCCGCTCGTCGGGGTCCTGTTCGCGTTGCTGCCTTTCGGGGCGATGGCGCTTTCCTCGGGTGTCTCGACGACGCTGCAGGTGGACATCGGGATGAGCGACAGCCAGATCGCGAGCCTCAACGTCTCCGCCACCATCGTATCGGCCTTCGGCTGTATCGTCGGCGGCTGGCTGGCCGACAAGCTCGGCCGGCGGCGCATGCTCGCGGCCTACTACTCGATGACGATCTTCCCGACATTGTTCATGGCGATCACGCTCGGCGGCGACACCGGGCTCGAGGCGATTACGGTCCCGACCTATTTTGCGGCAGCATTGTCCTTCTATCTTTTCATGGGCATGCACTACGGCACGGCCGCCGCCGTGTTCATGGGGCTGACGAACCCGGCGATCGCGGCGACGCAATTCACGGGTTTCATGGCCCTGAGGAACCTGACCATTTCCTACACCAACGCCTGGCAGGGCGCGGCGGTCGATCGCTGGGATTACAGCACGATGTTTTTCATCGACGCCGGGCTGGCGATCATCCCGATCCTGGTCATCCCGTTCCTCTGGGAGCGCAGGACGAAAGACAAACCGCCGTCGCTCGGCGCGCCGCTGCCCGAGGCGAGCTAGGCGGGACGCAGGCACGTACCCGACCGGCAATTTCATGGAGACACGATGAACGAGACCGACGAGACCCGCACGCCCCGCGCCCCCGGCGGCCGGAAGTATCTCGCCGGCTTCCTGGTTGCGAGCCTCGCGCTGATCGCACTCGCCTGGTTCGGGTGGGCGGTGACCGGCAGGGAGGCCGTCGCCGACCACGTCGTGACCGTGTACAAGACGCCGACCTGTGGCTGCTGCGGCGACTGGGTGGCGCACCTGCGCGATGCGGGCCTCGACGTCGAGGTGGTCGACGTCGCGAGCACCCAGGCGCACCGGGCAGAGGCAGGCGTGCCGAACCGGCTCGGTTCCTGCCACACGGCGGTCGTCGGCGACTATTTCGTCGAGGGCCACGTGCCCGCGGATCTCGTCGCTGGCCTGATCGAAAAGAAGCCCGCCGAACTCCGGGGCATCGCGGTGCCCGGCATGCCGGTCGGCTCGCCCGGCATGGAGGGCCCGAATCCCGTCGAGTACGACGTCCTCGCGGTGGACAGGGACGGCCAGGTATTCGTGTTCGCCACGCGGCAGGGTTCGTCGGAGAGGCGCGCCGACTAGCGGGAAGCGGCCCTCATTTTGCCGTGAATTCGGCGAGAAAATCCTCGGCGGCGGAAAAAATATGCTTCCGTCGTTCATCGTCGAGCCGGTCGAGCGATTTCGGCATCAGCGCGAGACGCGGGTTCCCGGCGAAGAAATCGCGATGTTTGTCGATGAAGCGCCAGTAAAGCCCGTCGACCGTGTCGCACCAGTCGCCTTTGCCGTAGTCGCTCATCTTGCGCAGATAGTTCGAACCGCAGATGTAGGGTTTGGTCGCGAACAGCCCGCCGTCGCTGAATAGCGCCATGCCGTAGACGTTCGGACCCATGACCCACTCCGACGAATCGACGAACATCTCCATGAACCAGCGATGTGCGGCAGACGGGCGGATTTCGCACAGAGTCATCAGGTTGCCGAGGACCATCAGCCGGGGGATGTGGTGGGTCCAGCCCAGTTCCAGGTTTGCCCTGATCGTGTCGTCGAGCGGCGGAATGCCGGTGTCGCCCGTATACCAGGCTTTGGTCAGTCCACGCTCGTGGCCGAAAAAGTTTTTGTCCTCCTGCTCGTCGCCGAATTCGCGATAGATGCCGCGGATGAATTCGCGCCAGCCGATCACCTGGCGCACGAAGCCTTCGATGCTCTGCAGCGGCGCATTACCCTCGTGCTCGAGTACGGCTTCGACGACCGCCTTCGGCGTCAGGAGCCCCATGTTCAGGTACGGGCTCAGCAGGCTGTGGAAGACGGTCTTCGAACGCGTCGTGAACGCGTCCTCGTACGGGCCGAAATCGGCCAGCCGGTTCGCAAGAAAATCGTCGAGCCAGTCCTGTGCCTGCTCCCGCGTCGTCGGCCAGCGAAATCCGGCGGCGTCGCCCGGATGGTCGCCGAAGGTCTCCTCGACCAGCTCGATCACCTCTTCGACATGGTCAGCCGGATCGGGCCAGGGTATTTCGGGCGGTGACACCTTAGCCGGCAGCTTCTTTCGATTGTCCTCGTCGAAACTCCACTGGCCGCCCGTCGGCTCGCCGTCGTCGTCGACGAGAATGCCGAGCTTTTTGCGCCGGCCCCGGTAGAAGTCGCCCATCAGCAGCCGCTTGTTGTCTGCAGCGAAGTCGGCGAATGCCGACCGGCTGCAGGTGAACATCGGTGACTCGAGTTCCGTTCGTTCGAGCTCGTGATCGTCGGCGAACGCGACAATGCGCTTCTCCATCGCCTTGTCCTCGATCTCGAAATGCACCAGCGTGTCGGCCCCGGCCTTGTCGACGGCACTCGCCAGCCTGTCCTCGTAGGACTCGGAAGTGTCCGGGTCCAGTTCGTGATAACGAACGTCGTAGCCGGCGTCGCGCAGTTCGTCGGCGTAGGCACGCATCGCCGCGAGAAACAGCACGATCTTCTGCTGGTGGTGTTTCTCGTAGGTGCAAAGCTCCATGTCTTCCGCCATGAAGACGGGCGTGTCCGAAGCATCCGGCAGCGCGTCGATCGGGAACAGCTGGTTGCCGAGAATGACCAGCACTTCAATTCTCCCGGCGCGTGCGCCGCGTCGCGAACAGCATGAAGTTCACGGCAGTGCTGCGCGTCATGTGCAGGCGCTTCGTGAGCGGGTTCGCGGCAACGCCTCGCGTCTCGCGCACGGTGAGTCCGTTCGCCTCGAGCATGGCCGTGAGTTCGCCGGGCCGGCGGAACATTCGCCAGCGGTGCGTGCCCCTGGGCAGCCAGCGCAAAACGTACTCGGCGCCGATGATCGCAAACAACCAGGAGCGCAGGGTCCGGTTGATCGTTGCGACGAACATGACGCCGTCGGCGCCGGTCATGCGGCAGCAATCGGCCATGAAGGCGGCCGGGTCGGCGACATGCTCGACGACCTCCATGTTGAGGACGACGTCGAACGGCGGCGTGGTCCGGGCCAGTTCGCCGACGGTCGTGACGCGGTAGTCGATCGGGAGCCCGCTCTGCCGGGCATGCAGCGCCGCAACCCGGATGTTTCTCTCGACCACGTCGATGCCCGTGACGTCGGCCCCGAGTTCCGCCATCGACTCCGCCAGGATGCCGCCGCCGCAGCCGACGTCCAGCACCCGCAGGCCGGCGAGGGGGGCCGGGCCGGCCGGGCTGCGCCGGAAGCGGCGGCACAGCGTACCGAGGATATACGCAACGCGCAGTTCGTTGAGCTTGTGCAGCGGCCAGAACGGGCCGTCGCGGTCCCACCAGGTCTCGGCCAGGCCCGAGTAGAATTCGACCTCGCGCGGGTCGATCGTCAGATCATGGTTCATGCCGGGTCTCCGGTACGGTTCGCGTGACGGGCTGGTGCGGCGCGGGCGACGCGTTCGACGCGCTGCGGATCAGACGCGGCCCGAATTCACTGAGCGCGATGCCGGCCAGGATCAGGAGCATCCCGCCATACGCTGCAGGCGGCAGGGACTCGCCGAGGACCAGGGCGCCCGCTGCGACGGCCCAGGCCGGTACGAGATAGTTTACGAGCGACAGGAAGGCGGGGCCCGGCCCCTGGACGACGCGGTAGTAGAGCACCGTGGCGTAGCCGGTCGACAGCACGCCCAGAAACAGCAGTGCTGCCGCGGCGGTCAGCGACAGGGCAGCCGGCGCCGGCAGGGCCGCCAGCGCGAGAGGGGTGGTCACCAGGCTGCCGATGAGCAGCATGCCCGCGGCGAGCACGAGGGGGCGAGCCGCCGGGGAGAGGCGGGCAATGATGGTGCTGACCGCATAGCTGAATGCGGCGCCGAGCACGGCCAGCGCACCCAGGAGGCTCATGTTGCCCTGGATGCCCGCGAGCGCTTCCGGGCCGATGATGATCGCCACGCCCAGGAAGCCGGCAACGAAACCCGCGACCCGGAACCCGGTCAGCCGCGCGCCCGGTACGAGGAAGTGCGCGAGCGACAGGACGAACAGCGGCATCATGGCCATCAGGACGCCGGCGAGCGCCGAGGGGATGAACTGCTGGCCCCAGGTGACGAGGTGGAACGGTACGACGTTGCCGAACAAAGCCACGCCGGCCATCGGCAGCCACGCCCGGGCATCGCGCGGCAGGCGGAGGCCGCGCGCCACGAGCAACACGGACAGGAAACCGGCAGCTACGAGGATCCGGCCCGCGACAATGACCGAAGGCGCCAGTGCCGCAAGTGCCAGTTCCGTGAACAGGAACGCGGAGCCCCACATCACCGTGAGGCCGGCCAGCGCCAGCCAGTCGCCCGCATGCGGCGCGCGCGGCACGGTTCAGCTCCGGGCGCCGGCGGGGAGCCGGGAAAGAGCGGCAGCGGGTCGGACTTTTCGATCGTCTCCGGCGGGGGTCACGCAGGGGCTCCTGGTTGCAAAGTTGTCTATATAATGTCTATGATTGACGGCAACGATAGCTTAACAATCCGGCGCTGTCCACCGGGCTGCGTCAACGGAAAGGGGCCGCAGCATGACCGCAAGCAGTGAAGAACGCCGTTACGGGATCGGGGCCGTCGCTAAGCTCACGGGCCTGACGGACCATACGATCCGGGTCTGGGAACGCCGCTACCGCGCCGTTGTCGCCGCACGTGCCGCCAACGGGCGCCGCATGTACAGCGACGCCGACGTCGAGAAGCTCGGGCTGCTGAAAACGCTGACGGACCACGGCATCGCCATCAGCCAGGTCGCGGGCGACGACCTCGAAGAGCTCCGCGCCCGCGTACGCGAGATCAGGGACCTCCCCGCCAGGCAGCCGGCAGAACAACGCAGCCGGCTGGCGGTACTCGGCGGTTTCCTGGCAGCAGAGCTCGATGCCTGGCCACACGATACGGCGCCGGTCGAGGTGGTCACGACCGATGGCAACCGGGCCCGGTTCGAGGCGGACCTCGAGCGCCTCGGCGCGGACGTGATCGCGATCGAGTCGCCGACGCTGGATCGCGGCACGGTGGATGCCTTGCAGGCACTGGTAGAGCGGGCGAGTGCCAGAGCGGGCGTGATCGTCTACGGCTTCGGCAGTGCACGCGACGTGGAAGCAGCCCGGGCTGCAGGGCTCCACTGCCTGCGCGCACCGGTCAACGTCGACGAGCTGCTGGCCGGCGTCAGCCGCGCGTTCGCCGCGGCACCGGCGCCCAGGGCGCCGGCCGCTCGGGACGGGGCGTTACTCGAGTCGGGCTGGACGTTCACCGGGACGGCTGCACCGAGGCGGTTCAGCCAGGAGCAGCTGTCACGCCTCGCGCGCACGTCGACGTCGATCGACTGTGAGTGTCCCCGCCACCTGGCGCTGCTCGTCGGCGACCTCACTGCGTTCGAAATTTACAGCGCGAACTGTGCCAGCCGCGACGACGAGGATGCGGCGTTGCACCGCTACCTGCACCGGACCACGGCCGAGGCCCGGGCGCTCATCGAGGCGGCGCTGGCCAGGGTTGCTGAAGCGGAGGGGCTGGACTACTGAGCCGCCGAAACATCCGGTTACAAAAATGTCTATTAAAAAGATAGACAATTAGTTGACAAAAACTCACTGCCGGGTAGCATAGCAATCACGGTCTGACGTCACTCTCCTGGGGTGACCACCGGCCAGAGGCGAAACGCTCATCCCGCGAAATCCCCCTGCCTCTGGATTGTTCGGGCCGGCGCATGCCGGCCCGTTTTTTTTCGGGCGAAGCAGAGGTGCAACACGATGGACTACGGCAAGAAGGACAACTGGATGTCGCGCCTGTCGCGGCGGGCGTTCGTCAAGAGTGCCGGGGCTGCCGCGACGGTGGCGGGAACCGGCTTCACCGGGGCGCTCCGCGCGGAGACTGACCTGCCTCGCGTCGACGAAGCGGACCCGATGGCGAAGGCGCTGAATTACGTGGAAGACGCGACGACGGTGGATGCCGCCAAGCGTTTTTCGGATCGCTTCTGCAACAACTGCGTGCTGTATGCCGGCACGCCCGAGGACACCTGGGCCGGCTGCAGCATTTTCCCGGGCAAGGTCGTCGCCGGCGCAGGCTGGTGCAGCGCCTGGGCACCCCGGACCGGGCAATAACAGGGAGGTGATACCGATGGTCATGTTCATCGTCGTACTCATGGGCGTTCTCGCGCTGATCGCCATCGACCGGCAGCACCGGCTGATGGACCGCAGGATGCGTGCGCGCGTCGAAGCCGAGAAAGACCGTCCGAACCGGTCCCGCCGGCGGCGCCGCTGACCGATGCTGCTGGCGGCGCCGCAGGCATCGCGCGAGGCAGGACTCGCACGGCTCGAGGGATTCGTGCCGCAGGCGGGGCCGGCTTACGCGCGTTCAAGAAATTTCGACTACGGTCCCGAGCGGCGGGACAACGTTTCAGTGCTCTCGCCGTGGATCCGGCACCGTCTGATCGTCGAGCACGAGGTGCTCGACGCGGTACTCGGTCGCCACACGCTGTCGGCCGCAGGCAAGTTCGTGCAGGAGGTTTTCTGGCGCGCATACTTCAAGGGCGCGCTCGAACACCGTCCCACGATCTGGTTCGATTACCGGGAGGGCGTCGACAGCGAGCTGGCGAGACTCGATCGGGATCGTGACCTGTTCGACCGCTATGAGCAGGCGACGACGGGCGCCACCGGCATCGACTGTTTCGATGCCTGGGCCGGCGAGCTCGTCCGCACCGGCTACCTGCACAACCACACGCGCATGTGGTTTGCCAGCATCTGGATTTACACGCTGAAACTGCCGTGGCAGCTCGGCGCCGATTTTTTCCTGCGGCACCTCGTCGACGGCGACCCGGCCTCCAACACACTGAGCTGGCGCTGGGTCTGCGGCCTGCACACGCGGGGCAAGACCTACCTCGCGCGCGTATCGAATATCACGAGCTACACGGATGGCCGTTTCAATCCGCAAGGTCAGCTTGCGGTCACGGCGCCGCCGCTCAACGAGGATCGCGTGCATCCCCGGCGCAGGCTGCGTCCGGCTGACGCACCGCCCGACGGCGGCCGTATCGGTCTGCTCGTCACCGAGGAGGACGGGCATCCTGAATCGCTGTTCGGTCGGCTCGCACCGACGGCGCTGACCGGCCTGGTAGCGACTTCGCTGCGCTCACCGCGGCCGGTCGGCCTGGCAGCGCGTGATTTTGCCGCGGCGGCGGTCAACGACGCCGTTGCACGGGCCGGAAAAGCGTTCGATCTGCCCGGGGGAGTCGTCGAGACCGGGAACTGGAGCCGCATGCTCACGGACTGGGCCACCGAGCAGCGCCTCGAGTCGATCGTCACCGCCTACGCACCCGTGGGGCCGGTTGCCGAACTGCTTGCCGAGGCGAGGCCCAGGCTCGCGGCCATGGGCGTGCAACTGCACGAGCTGCGGCGAGCCTACGACAGCGCCGCCTGGCCGCACGCGACGCGGGGTTACTTCAAGTTGAAGGACCGGATCCCCTCGATCCTCGGGCGACTGGACGTCGCCGGTTTCGGCGGTGCCGCGCAGGACGCCGCAGGCTAGATTTCAGCCGACCGTGCCCAGCCGCCGCAGCGACACGACGAGGTCGGCTGCGCTCCGGAATGCCGCTTCCACGCGCCCGCGCACAAACCAGTCCCCACAGGCCGCAAGGCGGCGACCCGCATCGACGGCATGCGTAGGCCCGGGCCGGGACCCGCAATTTGCAAAGCGCCAGCGATGCAGGTCGCGGTGCGCGAGCTTTCCGGCATCGGCGCCGGTCACCCGCGCGAATTCGGCGAGCAGGTGACGCAACACCGCGTCGGGCTCGTCTTCGAGGTGCGCGCCTGCCCAGGCGTTGGTCGAGTGGACGACGACACTCTTCGCCGGCGGTCGCCCGGGCTTGCTGCTGTTGACCGAGATCCAGCTGATGTCCGCATCGCGCACCAGTGCGGCGTCGAAGGGAAGGTCCGGGCCGGAGTCGAAACCCAGCATGAGTGCGTAGCAGGCCAGCATGTCGGCAGCGCGCGCCGCGGCGTGAACCGGCGTGCCGGCGGGCACGAGCGCTGCCGTCTGGTCGGCCGGCGCCGTGAC
>JAWWBD010000048.1:0-16393 GCA_033721115.1 Woeseiaceae bacterium
CGTAAAGGTGTACGGCGTGGAGCACGTTGAGCAACTGGCGCTTGTACTCGTGAATCCGCTTGACCTGCACGTCGAACAGCATGTCCGTACCGATCTCGAGGCCGGCCTTCTCGCCGATGTCGCGCGCCAGCCTGACCTTGTTCTCGAGCTTGACGCGGCGCCAGTCGGACTGGAACTGTTCATCGTCGGCGAACTCGGCGAGGCGCGTTAGCTGCCCGAGGTCCGTGACCCAGCCCGACCCGATCCGCCCATTCACCAGCTCGGCCAGCCCCGGATTGCAGGCGGCGAGCCAGCGCCGCTGGGTGACGCCGTTGGTCTTGTTGTTGAACTTCTCCGGCCAGAGCTCGGCGAAATCCCGGAACAGCCCCTGTTGCAGCAGCCGCGAATGCAGCTCGGCGACGCCGTTGACCGAGAAGCTGCCGACGATCGCGAGATAGGCCATGCGCACCATCGGCTCGCTGCCCTCCTGGATCAGCGACATCCGGGCGATGCGATCCGTGTCGCCGGGCCAGCGCCGGCTGATCTCCTCGATGAAGCGCGCGTTGATCTCGTAAATGATGTCCATCAGCCGCGGCAGCAGGCGCCGGAACATGGTGACCGGCCACATCTCGAGCGCTTCGGGCAGGAGCGTGTGATTGGTGTAGGCCATCGTGCGCCGGGTGATGTCCCAGCCCGCATCCCAGTCGAGGCCGAACTCGTCGATCAAAAGCCGCATCAGCTCGGCGACGGCGATCGCGGGATGCGTGTCGTTGAGCTGCACGCAGTTCTTCTCCGCGAAATCGCTGATGGCGTCGTCACCGTGATGATAGGTGTGGTACCGCAGCATGTCCTGCAGGCTGGCCGAAGCGAGGAAATACTGCTGGCGGAGCCTCAATTCCTGACCGCTTTCCGATTCCGCGTTCGGATACAGCACCATCGTGATGTTCTCGGCTTCGTTCTTGGTGGCGACGGCGCTCGTGTAGCTGCCCGCGTTGAACTCCTCGAGGTCAAAGGCGTCGGTCGACGAGGCAGACCAGAGCCTGAGCGTGTTGACGATGCCGTTGCGGTAACCCGGTACCGGGATGTCAAAGGGGATCGCGAGGACGTCGTGCGTGTCGGCCCAGGCAAAGCGCGTGTTGCCCCGGCTATCCGTAACCGTGGTCGTCCGGCCGCCGAACTTGACGGTCTGCGCGAACTCGAAACGCTCGATCTCCCAGGGGAAACCCTCGCGCAGCCACGGATCCGGTTCCTCGACCTGGAAGCCATTTTCGATCCGCTGGTGGAACATGCCGTACTGGTAGCGGATGCCGTAGCCGACGACCGGCAGCCCGAGCGTTGCGCAGCTGTCGAGGAAACAGGCGGCGAGCCTGCCGAGGCCGCCGTTACCGAGCCCCGCATCGAGTTCCCGGTCGTAGACGTCTTCCAGCGACAGGCCGATGCGGTTCAGCGCTTCGGCCGTTTCCTTCTCGATGCCCAGGTTCAACAGCGCATTGCGGAGCAGGCGGCCCATCAGGAACTCGAGGGACAGGTAGCTCGTGCGGCGGTTGTGGTCGCGTTCCATGGCCATCCGGGTCTGACCCCAGCGCTCCATCAAGCGGTCGCGGGCGGCGTAGACGACGGCCTGGTAGAGAAACGGCGACCGGGTCCGGATCGTGCGCCGGCCCAGCATGCGGCCGAAATAATGGGTGAAGTCCTCGAGTATCGCATCGGCTGTCATCGGCAGCTCGGGCGTCTGTAACAGCTCGATCTCGCCGATACCGACCGACTCGCCGGAACGTGCAGACATGTCTAATCTCCGTCAGGAATCCTGGGGGGCAGGCGCAAGTATAAGGGTTGCGAGCGCGGGCAGGGTCACGGCAATGGAAAAGGGCCGGCCGTGGCTGCCGGTGTCGCCGGCCTCGATGGCGGCGTTATGTAAGCCGCTGCCGCCGTACTGCGCGGCGTCGGTATTGAGCAACTCGACGTAGCGACCCGCCGCCGGCACGCCGAAGCGGTGGTCGCGGCGCACGACGGGCGTCATGTTGACCAGGCAGACGATGAAACCGCCGTGCCGGTCGCGCCGGATCCAGGACAGGGTGCTGTTGTCGCGGTCGTCCCACGCGATCCACTCGAAGCCTTCGCCGGAGAAGTCGACCTCGTGCAGCGCCGGCGTGCGCTGGTAAACCGCATTGAGGTCGCGGACGAGTGCCTGGATGCCCGCATGGTAGGGATACTGCAGCAGGTGCCAGTCGAGCGAGCGATCGTGGTTCCACTCGGCGTACTGGGCGATCTCGTTGCCCATGAACAAGAGCTTCTTGCCGGGATGCGCATACATGCTGCCGTAGTAGGCGCGCAGGTTCGCGAAGCGCTGCCATTCGTCGCCCGGCATGCGCCCGAGGATCGAGCGCTTGCCGTGCACGACCTCGTCGTGGGACAGCGGCAGCACGAAATTCTCGTTGAAAGCGTAGACCAGGCCGAAGGTCATCTTGTCGTGATGGAACTTGCGGTGGATCGGGTCCTCGGACATGTATCTGAGCGTGTCGTTCATCCAGCCCATGTTCCACTTGTAGGTGAAACCCAGGCCACCCGCCTCGACCGGTCGCGACACGCCGGGCCAGGCCGTCGACTCCTCGGCGAACGACACCGCACCGTGCGCGTGGATTTCGGCATTGGCGCGGCGCAGGAACTCGACGGCCTCGAGGTTCTCGTTGCCGCCATGCACGTTCGGGACCCAGTCGCCGTCCTCGCGCGAGTAATCGAGATAAAGCATCGAGGCGACCGCGTCGACCCGGATGCCGTCGATGTGGAACTCGTCGATCCAGTAGAGCGCGCTGCCGAGCAGGTAATTGACGACCTCGCGCCGGCCGAAGTTGAAGATGAGCGTGCCCCAGTCCGCGTGCTCGCCCTTGCGCGGATCCTCGTGTTCGTAAAGCGCCGTGCCGTCGAAACGCCGGAGGCCGTGCTCGTCTTTCGGGAAATGCGCCGGCACCCAGTCGACGATGACGCCGATGCCCTCGGCATGGCAGCGGTCGACGAGGTAGCGGAAATCGTCCGGCTCACCGAAGCGCTGTGTGGGCGCGAACATGCCGATCGGCTGGTAGCCCCACGAGCCGTCGAAAGGATGTTCCGTGACCGGCAGTAACTCGATGTGGGTGAATCCCATTTCGCGCACGTAGGCCACGAGTTCGTCCGCGAGCTCCCGGAAATTCAGGTAGCGGTGGCCGTCCTCCGCCTTGCGCCGCCAGGAACCGAGGTGCACCTCGTAGATCGCAACCGGTTTGGCCAGGTCCGGCGTCGTCGTGCGCGCCGCCATCCAGTCCCGGTCCTGCCAGTCGTAGCGGCTCTCGTAGACGATGCTCGCGTTGCCGGGCGGCGCTTCGTGGAAGCGGGCGAAGGGGTCCGTCTTGAGGGGCAGCAGGCGGCCGTCCCGGTCCAGGAGTTCGAACTTGTAGCGGGTGCCGCGCCCGACGCCCGGCACGAAAAGTTCCCAGATGCCGTTGGCCGGATGCAGCCGCATCGGGTGCACGCGGCCGTCCCAGCCGTTGAAATCGGCGACGACGCTGACGCGCGAGGCGTTCGGCGCCCAGACGGCGAAGCGCGTGCCCTGGACACCCTCGAGCTCGATCAGTCGCGCGCCCAGCTTGTGATAGATCTTCCTGTCCGAGCCCTCACCCAGCAGGTAGAGGTCCATCTCGCCGAGCGTCGGGGCAAAGCGATAACAGTCTTCGTGCTCGCTGACGTTGCCGTCGGCCCACGTGATGCGCAGCCGGTAACGTCGCTTGCGGGCCGGCATCGGCGCGCTGAACAGCCCGTCGGGATGCACGCGTTCCATCGAAGCGAGATGAGAACCGTCACCGTCGATGAGCTCGACCTCGCGCGCATGCGGCTGCAGCGTACGGACGACACGCAGGTTGCCGGTGCGATGCAGGCCGAGGATCGAGAACGGATCCCAGTGCCGCCCGGCGACCAGTGCGGCGTAGTCGTCCTCGAGATTACGCATCGGTGTCTGCCTGTTCGTAGAGTTCGTTGATGGTGGCCCGCGCGGCGCTCTGCCAGTCGAAGCGGCGGGACGCGGCGCGGATGCAGAGATTTTGCCATCGTTCGTGGTCTGCGGTCTTCATTGCGAGGGCCCGGTCTACGGTTGCCACGAACGCGCGGGCCTGCAATTGCGGTGTCTCGCCGGCGAAAAGGAAGCCGGTGCGACCGTCCTCGATGGTGTCGCAGAGTCCGCCGACCGCGTGTGCGACGACGGGCTGCGCGGCCCGCATCGCGAGCATCTGGCTGATCCCGCAGGGTTCGAAACCGGACGGCATCAGGAACAGGTCGCCGCCGCGGTACAGGGGTGCCGCGATCTCGCCGACCCGGGACTCATAGGCGGGCTCGCCGCTGCCGAGGAGCACGAGCACGCCGCTTTTGCCCAGGCGCTCCACGACGTGCTCCAGCGCGGTCCGGCCGTCGTCGAGTTCCTCGAGAAACAGGCTCACTTTCTGTCGCACCAGGCGACCGATGCTGACCAGCACGTGCTGCGGGCGACGCCTGGGCAGTGCGTCGATTCGTGCCCTGGCAAGGACGTGGGTTGCATCACCGGGCCTGGCATCGAGCCAGCGCTCGACCTGCTCGCGGGCCATGCCCAGCAGGCGCTGCCAGCCGGGCCGCCGGCCGAGTTTCCCGCCGTAGTCGCAGCCGTTCAATATCCCGACCAGGCGGCCGGAGCGGGCGGCGTTCCCGAGCTGGCGTTCGAGGCCTTCGCCGCCGATGAAACCGCGCGCGGGGTCGCTCGGGCGAAGGATTTCCCGGGCATAGGTCGGGGACACGGTGCTGACCCGGTCGGCCGTGCGGATCGCGAGCGCCATCGGGTTGATGCAGTGATGGGCAGCCGGATCGCGGACGAGGGCCGGGTCGTAGCTGAAGTCGTGCAGCCAGGCCGCGAGCGACGAGGCGTCGTGGTCGAGCGGCCGCGTGCCCTGGTAGGCGAGGTTATGGATCGTGAACACGGTACGGATATCGGCGAGGGCTTCGTGGTCGGGCGAAAAGGACCGGAACAGGCAATAGAAGGCCGCGTGCCAGTCGTGCAGGTGCACGGCATCGGGCGGGCGCTCGAGACGGCTTACGTACTCGGCGGCGACGGCGCCGAAGAAAGCGAACTTCGCGGCGTCTGTCGCGAAGGGGCCCTCGTTCTCGAGCTCGCAGTAGATCCGTCCCGGCCCGGCCGGCTGGAAGCGCGGATGCTCGACGACGACCTGCCGCACGCGCGGATGCGCCGAAGGCAGCTCGAAGACGTCGACCTGATCGACACCGCCGGCGAACGGAACCTCGAGGCTACCGCTCTTCGCGGCGCCGGGCAGCGCGGCGAACATGCCGTAGGACGGCGTCAGGACGGTGACCCGCCAGCCCAGGCCGGCGAGTGCGGGCGGCAGGTCGCTCACGACGTCGCCCACGCCGCCCACCTTGCCGCGTGGCAGTGCACCGTTCTCGGCGGCGATGAAAATGACGTGCCTGGTGGCGATGCGTCCGGATCCCCGCGGTGCTCAGCGCGTAAAGTGCAGGTGCTGCCCCAGCATATCGGGCGTGACGAGCGTAAGCCCGGTCTCGGTGACGCGGAACCCGCGCTCGCGGTCTGCGGCGGGGTCCTCGCCGATCACGGTGCCGGCCGGGATCCGCGCGCCGCGGTCGATGATCGTCCGGTGAATCCGGCAGTTCTCGCCGATATCGACCTCCGGCAGCACCACCGAGTCCATGACCCGGCTGTGCGAATGCACCTTGACGCGCGAGAACAGGAGCGAACGCCCGATGTGCGCGCCCGAGATGACGCAGCCGCCCGAGACCATCGAGTTGATCGCTTCGCCGCGACGATTGCTCTCGTCGAAGATGAATTTGGCCGGCGGCGACTGCGCCTGGTGCGTGATGACCGGCCAGGCCTGGTCGTAGAGATTGAGCTGCGGCGAAACAGCGACCATCTCCATGTTGGCTTCCCAGTACGCCTGGAGTGTGCCGACGTCGCGCCAGTAGGCCTGCTCGCCGGTATCGGGATCGCGGAACGCGTAGGCGTATATGCGATAGTCCCTGATGATCGAGGGAATGATGTTCTTGCCGAAATCGTGCGCCGAGGTCGGCGTGTCCGCGTCCTTGATGACCTGCTCGTACAGGAAGTCGGTATTGAAGACGTAGTTGCCCATCGACGCGAGGCAGAGATCCGGTTTGCCGGGGATCGGGTTCGGTTTCTCCGGCTTTTCGTCGAAGCCGATGACGCGCCCGGTTTCGTCGACGGTCATGACGCCGAACTGGCCGGCCGCCTCCTCGAGCGGTACCTCGAGGCAGCAGATCGTCATGTCGGCATCGAATTCGGCGTGTGCGGCAAGGAAACCGCCGTAGTCCATCTTGTAGATGTGATCGCCGGACAGGATCAGGACGAGGCGCGGCGCGTGGGTGCGGATGATGTCGAGGTTCTGGTACACCGCGTCGGCCGTGCCCCGGTACCATTCGCCGCCGACCCGCTGGGAGGCGGGCAGGATGTCGACGAATTCACGGCGGCCGGCACCGACCAGCAGCCAGGACCAGCCCTGCACCAGGTGCCGGATCAGGGAGTGGGCCTTGTACTGCGTGAGCACGCCGATGCGCCGGATGCCCGAGTTCAGGCAGTTCGACAGCGGGAAATCGATGATCCGGTACTTGCCGCCGAAATACAGCGCGGGTTTCGCCCGCCAGGTCGTCAGCTCGTACAGGCGCGAGCCCTGGCCGCCCGCGAGCACGAGCGCCAGCGTCTCGCGCGTCAGCCGGCTGACGAACCGCGCTTCCTCGGAAAGAGTCTTTTTTTCCGCCATGTCGAGCTTCTCCCGGCAGGTTTATGGCTGACGCACTAGTCTGCCAGATACTAGCCGGGCATGCGCGTCAAAGGGCGGTCGCGCGTCCTGCCTCGTGGACCATGTCGGCCACGTGATCTGCGAGCTCGTCGGACAAGAGGGCCGGCTCGAGGCGCCAGCGCCAGTTGTTGCGGGAGGTGCCGGGGGTGTTCAGGCGGGCCTCCGAGCCAAGGCCGAGGTAGTCCTGCATCGGCGCGATGGCGAGCCTGGCCGGCGTCGCGAAAGCCGCCCGGGTCAGATCATCGTGGATCGTCTGCGGCGTGCCACCGGTCAGCGCGAGCACGGCCTGCCGCGTGCGCTCTATCTCCTCGGGCGAGCGAATGTCGTTCGGGCTGCCCCGGAACCAGCCCTGCGTCGTGTCGTTATCGTGCGTGCCCGTGTAGCAGACCGCGTTCTCGGGGACGCTGTCCAGCTCGAAGGTTTCGTCGGCGGCATCGAACTGCAGCACGACCATGCCCGGGATGTTGTGGCGGTCCCTGAGCGCCTCGACCTCGGGCGTGATCACGCCGAGGTCCTCGGCGACGATCGGCAGCCTGCCGAGCGCGTTCTGCATCGCCTCGAAGATCGCGTCGCCCGGGCCGGTCACCCAGGTTCCCTCGCGCGCGGTCGGCGAGCTCGCCGGGACGGACCAGTAGGCTTCGAAGCCCCGGAAATGATCGATACGGACCATGTCGGCCAGCTCGGCCGAGGCCTTGAGGCGCTCCACCCACCAGCGGTAGCCGGTTGCCGCGTGCCGGTCCCAGGCGTAGAGCGGGTTGCCCCAGAGCTGGCCGTCTTCGCTGAAATAGTCGGGGGGAACACCGGCGACGAAGTCGGGACGGCCGTCCCGGTCGATCTGCAGGATGTCGCGGTTGGCCCAGGCGTCCGCGCTGTCGAGCGCGATACAGATCGGCATGTCGCCGAACAGGCGGATGCCGTTCTCGTTTGCGTAGTCCCGGAACTGCCGCCACTGCCAGTGGAACAGGAACTGGATGACCTTGATCGCCTCGATCTCGCGCCCGGCTTCGGCTTCGACCCGGCGGAGCGCGGCCCGGTCGCGGTGTACGTACGGTGCCTCCCATTCCGGCCACGGGCGCTCGCCGTGCCGGCTCTTCAGGATCCGGTACAGTGCATAGTCGTGCAGCCAGGCCGCATCGTGGGCTTCGTAAAAGTCGTCGCACGCCGATTTGAGTGTGCTGTCGGCGACCCCGGCGAAGCGCCGGGCGGCGGCCTCGAGTGCCGCCGTCTTGGCCGGGATCAGGGCCCCGTAGTCGACGGTGGCACGGGGCAGCGCTTCGAGGGCATCGACCTCGTCATTGTGCAACAGGCCGAGTTCGAGCAGGTCCCCGATGCCGATCAGGTTTTCGTTGCCGGCGAAGGTCGACAGCGGCTGGTACGGCGAATCGCCGTAGGCCGTGGGCCCGGTCGGGAGAAACTGCCAGACGGTGAGCTGCATCCGCCTGAGGTGGTCGACGAAGCGCCGCGCCCCGGCGCCGATCTCGCCGATGCCGAACCGGCCGGGCAGCGAAGTTATGTGAAGACAGACGCCGGCCCGCCGGCCGGGGGGCAGTGTTTCCGCGTGCTGTTCGGGTGTCGAATCGCTTGTGCTGTATCGCATTGCTGTTGTTCTTCGGCCAGGCGCGG
This sequence comes from Woeseiaceae bacterium, assembly GCA_033721115.1. Classification (GTDB taxonomy): domain Bacteria; phylum Pseudomonadota; class Gammaproteobacteria; order Steroidobacterales; family Woeseiaceae; genus UBA1847. The sequence continues at coordinate 8,442 of JAWWBD010000048.1, forward strand.
CGGCGACCCCGGCCGCCTTCGGCCGGCCGTGCGCCCGGAATCTGCAGCGCTTCGCCCCACCGCGCAGGGTATCAGCGGGGGTGCCCGCCACAACAGGCTGCATACGTATTCAAAGACTGAATACGTATGCATGCCATTGCCGTGCCGCGCGGTCAATTCTTAATATGCGGAACAGTTCTGTAACCATCCGTTATTCCCGGGGGAACACGATGTCCAAGAAGAAGCGCCACCAGGCGCAGCCCGCAGCGAACGCATCCGCGCTTCCAGTCAACCTCCGCCGCAGCGCCGTGTCGCTGGCCGTCGCGGCCGCAATGTCGGGCGCCATGGTCGCGCCGCAGGGTGCGCTCGCCCAGGAAGCCGAAGGCGACGACAACGAGGTGATCGAGGAGATCATCTCCTACGGCAAATTCCGGCGCAGTCTCGTCGACGCAATCGACACGAAGCGGACCTCGTCGACGATCGTCGAGGCGATTTCGGCCGAGGACATCGGCAAGCTGCCGGATTCCAGTATCGCCGAGTCGCTGAGTCGCCTGCCCGGCCTGGCCGGCGAGCGCCGCAACGGCCGCACGAGCGGCATCTCGGTGCGCGGCTTCAAGGAGGACTACACCGCGGTCACGATGAACGGGCGCGAGCTGCTCGGAATCGGTGACAACCGGGGTGTCGAATACGACCTGTATCCGTCAGAAATCATCGGCGGTGTGGTCGTGTACAAGACCCCCGATGCGACGATGACGCACCAGGGCATCGGCGGCATCGTCGACTTGCGCACGCTCCGGCCCCTGGACGCGGCGCCGCACCTCGTCGTCAACGCGAACTACGAGCAGAACGACCTCGACTCGGCGAACCCGGAGTTCGACGACAACGGGCATCGGCTTGCATTGAGTTATTCCGATGTGTTCGCCGACGATACCGTCGGCCTGGCGCTCGCTTTCGCAACGACGGAGTCGCCGAGCCAGGAAACGCAGTTCCGCGGCTGGAACTACAACACGACCGGTACCATCGATCAGTTCGGCGCACAGGTAAACGAAGGCCCCGGCGTCACGCTGACCGGAGACGAGCGGGTTCTCGAGGGCCACGATTCTTTCGTCCGTTCGGCTTCGCTGGAGCGCGATACTTTCTCCGGCGTGCTGCAGTTCGCGCCCAACGACGATGTGACCGTGACACTGGATGCGCTGTACATCGACTTCGTCGAGGACAAGGCTTTCCGTGGCGTCGAGGAGGCACACGCCTGGGGACCGCCGTCGATGACCGTCCTGGCCGTCGAGAACAACTTCGTCACGCAGGGCGCCTTTGACGGCTTCCACTCGGTCGTGCGTAACGACCTCGAGGAGAAAGTCGCCGACCTGACGACCTTCGGACTCAACGTCGAGTGGAACATCAACGAAGACTGGCGCCTGACGTTTGACGCAGCGACGAGCGAGTCGGAAAAGCGCGTCACGAACATCGAAAGCTACTCCGGAACCGGTCGCTCCGGCGTGCCGGGTCGTCCGCTGACCTACAGGACCTGGACGATGGCACCGGGCGGGGCCGTCTACAGCGCGCATCCGACTGATTCGAGCCCGGACCTGACGGATCCCAGCCTCATTACGCTGTCCGGGCCACAGCCCTGGGGTGGCGGCATGGCGCCGCTCGCCGACCAGATCTGCCCGAGCGAGGCCGCCTGCACCGACAGCCAGGGTAATGTCCTGAGCTATAACAATGCGCAGGACGGATTCGTCAACGAGCCGATCTTCGACGAGGAGCTGACGACCGCCAAGGTCACGCTGGATCGGCCGCTCGACTTCGGTATCGTGACCGGCGTCCAGTTCGGCGTGTACTACTCGGATCGCAGCAAGACCAAGGTCAACAACGGTTTCTACCTGACGGCCCCGAGCTTCCCGAATGCGGAGCCGATCCCGGATGAGTACCTGATGGGCGTGACAGACCTGGGCTTCCTCGGCATCGACGGCATGCTCGCCTACGACAGTATCTCGCTCTACCAGAGCGGCTATTACACGGCATGGGATGCCTCCGAACTGCAGACGGATCGATTGGGCGATACCTACACGATCGACGAGGAGTTGCTGACCGGGTTCGCGAAGGTGGAATTCGACACCCAGTGGGGCGACGTGCCGGTCAACGGCAACTTCGGCCTGCAGATCGTCAGCGTGGACCAGCAGGGCAGCGGCTTTAACGCGTACAACGGCCCGGACCTGTTCGTCATCGGTGACCCGATCACGGACGGTGACGACTACACCGACGTGCTGCCCAGCGTCAACGTGAACTTCGAGGTCGCACCCGACCACATGGTTCGCGTAGCGGCTTCGAAAACGGTCAGCCGGCCCCGCATGGACGACATGAAGCCGAACAACCGGATCAACTTCAACTTCAATTACGGCAACGTCATCTCGGGCGACCCGGAATCCGGGCCCTGGAGCGCCAACGCCGGTAATGCGCGGCTGAAGCCGCTCGAAGCGAACCAGCTCGACCTGGCCTACGAGTGGTACTTCGCCGAGGACGGCTTCGTGTCCGCGGCCTGGTTCTACAAGGACCTGACCAACTGGCACCGGGACGCACAGTTCATCGCCGACTTCTCGGATGCCTACATCCCCGGCTATCACCAGGCCGAGGACCCGGACAATCCGGGCACTTTCGTCACGCCGGCCACGTTCGAGGGTATCGTGTTCGCCAAGGACGACGGCCTCGAGGGCTTCGTGCGGGGCTACGAGCTGCAGGGCAACATCCCGCTGGGCATGTTCGCCGCGCCGCTCGAGGGCCTGGGCGTGATCGCATCCGCGGCTTTCTACGACGGCGAGCTGGATGGCGGCTCCCGGGTCCCCGGCCTGTCGGACGAGACCTTCCAGTCGACCGTGTACTATGAGCGCGGTGGATTCCAGGCCCGCGTGTCGTGGACCAAGCGCAGCAAGTTCCAGACCGAGTTCCCGGGCCTGAGCCTCGCGCTGGAGACGACGGTGGACCAGGGTGCAGAGCTCATCGACGCGCAGATCGGCTACGACTTCGGTCTCGGCGGCTTCGACAAGCTGGACGGACTCTACGTCTCGCTGCAGGCGCAGAACCTGACCGACGAGGATACGCTGCAGACCAACTCGGATTCGCGGGAGATCCTCAAGTACCAGACCTTCGGTGCCAACTACCTGCTGAACGTCAACTACAAGTTCCGGTAAGCGGCACGCAAGCAGCAACAGGACCCTGCCAGCGCTCGCTGGCAGGGTTTTTTTTTCTGTACCATCGGCTGTCAGGATACGGGCCCGGTCGGGAGCGAGTGCGATGAGGGCAAAGATCGAGAAACTGGTCATCGTCGGCGGCGGCACGGCCGGCTGGATGGCCGCGGCGCTCCTGAGCCGCCTCTTGGGCACCCGCCTCGACATCGAGCTCGTCGAATCGGAGGCCATCGGCATCATCGGGGTCGGGGAGGCGACGATCCCGCCGATCCAGACCGTCAACGCGGCACTCGGACTCGACGAGGCCGAGTTCCTGCGCGAGACGAAGGCATCGATCAAGCTCGCCATCCGGTTCGAGAACTGGCGCGTGCCCGGCGAGGGCTATTTCCACACCTTCGGTGCCCCGGGTCGCAGCCAGGCCTTTTGCCATTTCCATCACTTCTGGGTCCGTGCGAAGCAGGCCGGCGACGCGAGCAGCATCTGGGACTACGACCTCAACTACCTGTGCGCGACCGCGGGCAAGTTCGCCAAGCTGCAGGCCAACGATCCGATCTGGGAGATGCAGTACGCCTACCATTTCGACGCGAGCCTGTACGGGCAGTACCTCCGGCGCTACAGCGAGGCGCGTGGTGTCAGGCGCATCGAGGGCCTGGTGGGCGAAGTGCGGCTCGATCCGGAGAGCGGGCACGTCGCCGCACTCGTCCTCGAGGACGGCAGGGAGATCGCCGGCGACTTCTTCGTCGACTGCTCGGGCGGGCGCGGCCTGCTGATCCGGCAGGCACTCGGCGTCGAATACGAGGACTGGGGCCGCTGGCTGCCCTGCGATCGCGCGATGGCCGTGCCCTCGGAGCGTTTCGAGAAGACGCTGCCCTACACGCGCTCGATCGCGCATTCTGCGGGCTGGCAGTGGCGCATTCCCCTGCAGCACCGGAACGGCAACGGCCTGGTCTACAGCAGCAGCCATTACAGCGACGACGAGGCGGCCGACATCCTGCTCAACAACCTGGATTCCGAGGCGCTCGCCGAACCGAAGGTCATCCCGTTCCGGACCGGCCGGACGGAGAAGCAGTGGCACAGGAACGTCGTCGCCGTCGGGCTCTCGAGCGGCTTCCTCGAGCCGCTCGAATCGACGAGCATCCACCTGATCCAGACCGCGATCACCCGCCTGATCACGTTTTTCCCGCATGCCGGCGTGAGCCAGGCGCTGGAAGACGAATACAACCGGCAGTCGCGGGCCGAGTTCGAGTACATCCGCGATTTCATCATCATGCACTACCACCTGAACGAGCGGGACGACAGCGAATTCTGGCGTGACGTGCGGGAAATGCAGGTACCGGAGCGCATCACGGAGAAAATGGCGCTGTTCCGGGAGAGCGGTGTGGTGACCAACGACCACATGGACATCTTCCTCGAGCCGTCCTGGCTGCAGGTCATGCTGGGGCAGGGCATCATGCCCGAGGACTACCATCCGCTCGCGGACACGCTGACCGAGGAGCAGCTCGCGGACAAGCTCGAGAAAACCCGGCAGACGAAGATGCAGCCGCTGGACAGGATCCCGGCGCACGACGACTTCCTGGAGATGTTCTGCCGGAGCGGCTGAGATCGATGCCGAAGCGAATCGTCATAGTGGGCGGTGGCACGGCGGGCTGGATGGCTGCCAACCTGTTTATCCGCAAGTGGACCCCGGACCAGGTCTCGGTCAGCCTCATCGAGTCGCCCGACATCGGGATCATCGGCGTAGGCGAGGGCTCTACGCCCTTCCTCGAACGGTTCTTCCGGCTCGTCGGCGTCGAGGACCGCGAGTGGATGCCGCGCTGCAACGCAACCTATAAACTCAGCATCCGCTTCGCGGGCTGGAGTCCGGGCGCCGGCATCGCAGACTACAGCCACCCTTTCCTGTCGCAGGTCGATCACTTCACCGAACGCGCGTTCGTCACGAACTGCCGCACCCGGCGGCTCGGCCTCGACGTGCACACGCGCCCGGACGACTTCTTCATCAACGGCATCCTCGCGAGAGACGGCAAGGGTCCGCACGCGCCCGAGCACTTCCCGTTCATCATCGGCTATGGCTATCACTTCGACGCCGGCCTGCTCGGGCAATATCTCGGCGAACTCGCCGTGTCGAGAGGCGTCACGCACCGGCAGGCGCGGATCGTCGACGTCGAGCGGGCGGCGAGCGGCGACATCGCCGCGCTCGTCACCGAGGCCGGCGAGCGGATCGAGGCAGATCTTTTCGTCGACTGCACGGGTTTCGCTTCGCTGCTGATGCACAAGACCCTCGGCGTTGAATTCGAGAGCTTCAAATCCAACCTGTTCAACGACGCAGCGGTCGTCATGCCGACGCCCGGCATCGAGTCGCCCCGGCCCGAGACGGTGTCGTACGCAATGTCGAACGGCTGGTGCTGGAAGATCCCGCTGACCAGCCGCTACGGCAATGGCTACGTGTACAGCTCCGACTTCGTCACCGCGGACGCGGCGGAGACCGAGCTCAGGACCTTCCTCGGCACGCTCGATAGCGCCGAGCCCGCGCGCCATCTGAAGATGAAGGTCGGCCAGCTGGCGAGGCACTGGGACCACAACTGTATCGGGCTCGGACTCGCGCAGGGCTTCATCGAACCGCTGGAGGCGACCGCGCTGCTGCTCGTCCAGGTATCGATCGAGATGTTCATGGCCCGCTACGAGAAGGGCGACTTCACGGCGGAGCATCGGGACGATTACAACCGGAAGGCGCACGAGCGCTTCGAGCGCGTGCGCGATTACATCGTCGCGCACTACAAACTCAATACCCGCGACGACACGGAGTACTGGAAGGCGAACCGCGAGAACATGGAGCTCTCGTCGTCACTCCGGCACATCCTCGACGTCTGGTACCGACGCGGCGACCTCACCAGGGAAATCGAGCGGCAGGACATCGAGTCGCATTTCACCAATCTTTCGTGGCACTGCCTTTTGGCCGGCTACGGTGCGTTCCCGTCGCTCGCGAAGGAACAGCCCGGCCGCGGCGACCTGTACGAGCAACAGGAGATCGAAAGCTTCCTCGCCCGTTGCGCGCTGAATTTCGGCCCGCATGGCGAAAATCTCGCGACGCTGCGCGGGGACTGACGGGCGCGCAGTTCGCCGCGCTACGGCTGTACGGCAGGCGCCTGCGCCCGGGGCTCCGCGGCGAGGCGGTCGCGCAGCTTCGCGAGCACGGCCTTGAGCGCCGCCGCGTTGTCCGGACCCATGCGGATCAGCATTTTCCGGCCGCTCGAAAGGGACTCGAGTTCCGGGTCCGCGAATTCGTAGAGCACGTGCGGCCGGACCAGGCGCACCGGTTCTTCGGGCACCGGCGTCTCGAGCAGGTGGTCGATGACCTCGATGACGCGATCGTTGAAGTAGCCGTCGGGGTAACCGAGGCCGACGTAAGCTTCCTGGAGCAGCGGATAGAAGCGCCGGTACGTGTCGACGACGGCCTCGAGGTCGGCCGCGGTCACCATCGCGACCAGCGCGTCGTAGCGCCGGTAGTTCTCGGCGGCGAGGACGAACTCGTCCGCGCTGTCGGTGTCGCCGGCGCGGAATTCGCTGGGTAGCGGCCTGAGCGGCCGGACGCGCTCCGCGATGCGCGCGCGCGGCAGGTTGTCGACCGTCGTCACGAACTTCTCGATCAGGTTCGAATCGGCGAGCAGTTCGTCGATGTCGCGGCTGAGGACGTTGCCGATCTCGAGCGCGAAATAGCCGTCGCTGTCGTCGAGCGGCGGCAGCGGGGTCAGCGCCGCGTCGTCGACGCCCGCAGCCGGTGCTGGCAGCGGGTGCCGCGGTCCCGCGGGCGCCGGCGCTTCGGCTGCCGCCGGCGCCGGCGTCGCGACCGGTGCGACCGGCGCTTCGCGGCCCAGGAAATACCACGCGGCCAGGCCGATCGCGACTACGACCACGGCGGCCACCCACCAGTTCGTTCGGGTATCGCTCATCGCCAGGATCTCCGTCCGGGGAGAGAACCGGATGATAGCGCCACCGCTCCGGGATGAATACGAATTCACCGTATTGACGCCCCGCGGGCACGCCTCTAGCGTCGGACAGAGATGCGTAACCTGTTCCAGAACCTGAGTATCGTCGCCGTCGCCGCGTGGCTGGCTGCCTGCGGCGGCGGGGGCGGCAGCGGACGGCCGCCGCAGGGGCCGGGGCCGCAGCCCGAGATCGCGACATTGCGGTACCTGCGCGTCGAGCCGGCCTATTCGGGCTGGGGCCTGCACCTCTGGGGCGACGCGATCGCGCCCGGCGTCGCGACGTCGTGGCAGGCGCCGCGCCCTTACGATCGCGTCGAGAACGGTGCCGCGGTATTCGAAATCCCGGTCGTCAGCCGGACCGGTGCGCTGAACTTCATCGCCCACAACGGCGATCTCAAGAGCCCGGTAGAGGACCTGACGATCCGGCCGGGGAGTTTCGGCTTCGAGGCCTGGATCGTGCAGGATACGGTGGCGGCGGTGGCGGGCGGTTTCGGCATCCCGTTCGACAACGAGGTCGATGCGCGCGCCGCGCTCGCGGCGCTAGGCGATGCCTCGGCGGCGCTCGACCTCGGCGCCGTCCCGGTCAACGACGTCGACAGCGGGCTGCCCGCAGCGTGGGCCGGCAGCGCGAGCTTCATGGAGATCTACGTGCGCGGTTACCAGGATTCCGACGGTGACGGGATCGGCGACTTCGCAGGCCTGGTCTCGCGCCTCGACTACCTGGCCGACCTCGGCATCACGGCGATCTGGCTGATGCCGGTCACGGAGAGCGCCGACAACGACCACGGCTACGCCGTCGAAGATTATC